>NZ_CP102267.1:4016590-4317045 GCF_025148125.1 Blautia wexlerae DSM 19850 | reverse complement strand
AGCAATCAGATACGGGGATATGAAGCTGGTGCAGTGGATTATATCACGAAACCTTTTTCGATTAGTGCTTTGCAGCGAAAAATCAAAGCCATGTTCGCTATGTTGGAGCATCACAAACCAGCTAAGGATATTTACGAGGATGGTAGCTTGTTTCTGGATTTTTCGGAACAATTTGCAAGTTTGAACGGGAAACCATTAGCACTTTCTGCGATGGAATATAAAATGTTGAACCTATTTCTTAAAAATCCGAAGCAGGTACTTACTCGCCAACAATTTTTAGAAAAACTGTGGGATGTTGATGAAAAATATGTAGATGAACATACCCTTACTACTTCTATCAGCCGTATTCGCAGTAAGATTGAAGCGGATGGCGACACATATATCAAAACGGTTTATGGTATGGGGTATCAATGGACAGGAGGCGAAAAGAAATGAATCTGAATAACCTTTCTGCTAAGAAAATTTGTAGACTGGTTAGTGCTGGCATGGTTTTCTCTATGCTGGTAATTACCGGTATTTTCGGCGGTATAATGCAGGATATACGAATTTTTATAGTGGGTGGAACATTGACACTCTGTGCGTTTTTCTGGATTTGGCTATTGGTGCTGATTTTTGGAAAACGCCTTTCTCATTTTACTTCTAATTTGTGCCGGACGCTGGACAACATGATTGATGGAAACGAGGAATTACAAAAGTCAAATGATAGTGAAACTCTTTTTGCCCGTATCAACCACCGCTTAATTCGGTTGTATGAGATTATGCAGAAAAACCGGCACAAGGTAGACATGGAACGACAGGAGCTTCAAATGCTGATTTCTGATATTTCACATCAAGTTAAAACGCCTGTCAGCAATTTGCAAATGGTAACGGACACACTTTTAACAAAGCCTGTTTCAGAAGAAGAACGGATGGACTTTTTACAAGGCATACGTAGTCAGACTGATAAACTGGATTTTCTGTTCCAAGCACTGGTTAAAACGTCCCGGTTGGAAACCGGAGCAATACGATTAGAAAAGAAAGACAGCAGCTTATTCCATACGCTTGCACAAGCCATGAGCAGTATTGTATATGCCGCAGAGAAAAAAGAAATTGCTGTATCCGTGGATTGCCCGGAAAATTTGATAATCTCCCATGACAGCAAGTGGACAAGCGAAGCCCTTTTCAATCTGCTGGACAATGCAGTAAAATACACTCCGTCAGGTGGAAAGATTTCTGTATCAGTGGTTCAGTGGGAAATGTACGTAGAGGTCAAAGTGACCGACACCGGCAAGGGCATTTCAGAAAGCAATCAGGCTGCCATCTTCCGGCGCTTCTATCGTGAGGAAGAAGTACACGATCAACAGGGTGTGGGAATAGGTTTGTATTTGGCTCGTGAGATTGTAACAAGGCAAGGGGGCTATATCAAGGTTGTTTCAGAGCTGAGGCAAGGCTCAGAATTTTCTATTATGCTTCCTGTAAGGTAAGATATAACCACTTTTTTTGAAATGTCCGAGCGTTGTAACATTTCACTCTGATTTTCGATAAAAATTTTTTCTATCTCGGACATTTGTGTAACATTTGTGGTTTACAATGGCTTTATCAACAGATAGAAAGCCTTGAAAGGAGCATTTGAATATGAGCATTTTACAAACAATCGACTTAAAGAAGTATTACGGCACAGAACCAAATATTACTCGTGCCCTTAATGGTGTAAATTTTACTGTGGAACAGGGAGAATTTGTTGCCGTAGTTGGAACTTCCGGCAGCGGTAAGTCTACATTGCTTCACATGATGGGAGGACTTGATACCCCCACTTCCGGCAGCGTGATTGTACGGGGAGAAGAACTCGCAAAAAAGAATGATGATGAATTGACAATTTTCCGCCGTCGTAACATCGGATTTATCTTCCAAAATTATAATCTGGTTCCGATTTTGAATGTATATGAAAATATCGTCCTGCCTGTGGAACTGGATGGCGATACAGTAGACCAGAAATTTATGGACGAAGTTGTGTATATGTTGGCTTTAGAAGATAAACTGGAAAATATGCCGAACAATCTTTCAGGCGGTCAACAGCAACGTGTAGCGATTGCACGAGCTTTAATTACGAAGCCTGCGATTATCCTTGCTGATGAACCGACCGGAAATCTTGATAGCAAGACCAGTGCAGATGTGTTAGGGCTTTTGAAGCATACCAGCGGAGAATTTAATCAGACCATTGTAATGATTACTCACAACAACGAGATCGCTCAACTCGCAGACCGCATTGTACGGATTGAAGATGGTAAAATTGTTGGCTAAAGGAGGTGGGAATTATGAATTATCCTTTTGAAAATGATACCAGTGCAGTAATTAAAAAATTAGCACGAAAAAGTGTGCGTTTTGATAAGAAGAAAAACTTATTTTGCCTTTCGGCAATTATTGTAGCCGTTGCTATGATAATGATGTCGTTGCTCACAGTGCAAAATATCATTTATCAAAATCAGAAAGAAATCGAAGGATTACATCAAGGGATTTTCTTTGACATTACGCAGGACAGTAAAGAAAAGTTGTTAGCAAACGAAGAAGTAAAAAGTGTAGGACTTTCCTGTAATATCAAAACAGTGAAAGAAAATTCTAAAGAACTGTCTCTGATTTATTATGATGATGACATGCTTAGTTTGATTCCTGCCTTTGACGGAAAATATCCAGAGAAAGCAAGTGAAATTGCTGTTACAGATGCCTTTTTTGCCAGTGAAAATAAGTCTCCGGAAATCAACGCCATAGTTCAGTTGAATCTGGATGGTACTTTGAAGAATTATACTATTGTTGGTATTTATCATGATAAAACTTCTACCGCTTATCCTGTTTTTGTTTCACTTGAAAAATGCCGGGAATTACGTGGAAATAACCTGCTTAATGGATATGTTTGGCTTGAAAATGCAGATACCCTTACAAAAGACGAAGCAACAGAAATATTATCTCAAATTTCAGAGGAGACTGGACTGAATAATTGGACAGTCAGCAGTTACTATGATTATGTAAATACAACTTTGTCCTTCAGTAATTATGCGGTATATGGTGTAGTTGCTGCCATTTTGTTTTTAGCTGCCGCACTTGTAATTTACAGCATTTTCTATATTTCGGTTGGACAAAAAGTTGCTGAGTTCGGACAGCTTCGGACAATAGGGGCAAGTAAAAAGCAAATTTATAAAATAGTTCTTAAACAGGGTTATATGCTTGCAGTTCCGGGGATTTTAATTGGTAGTATCATGGGAACGATCATCAGCTATTGTCTGCAATCAAAAGGCTGGTCAGTATTTGCATTTATTGTTTCTCTATGTGGCGCATGCCTTTTTGGAATACTGCTTGTTTATATTAGTGTTCGTAAACCAGCAAAAATTGCAGCGAATACTTCTCCAATTTCCGCCCTGAAAAATCCAGTGGGAATTGTAAATTACCGCACTCACAAAAGACATCGTATTACGCCTGTATATTTAGCGAAAATCAGCTTTTCCAGAAACAGAAAAAAATCTCTATTGACCATTTTATCATTGGGACTGTGCGGAGTTATATTTTTCCTTGCAGCAAGTTATCAGAGTTCTTTTAATGCCGAGAGTATGGCTCGTTATTGGGATATGAAGTACGGAGATTTCAAAATCAGCATTGATTTAGAAAACGAAAGTGAAAATTTGGATGCTCTCTTGCAGAAAGAATATTTTTCTGATTATGTAAAGCGTGTTGGAGATATAGAGGGAGTTAGCAATATATTTACTTATGCTACCGTACCAGTTGATTTCTCAACAGACAATGATATTTCAGATAGCACCTTGATGCTCGGCTATAATGAAAAGGATTTGGCGTCGCTAAATGCAGCGGTTTTGTCTGGAAATATTACTGATGATACAGAATTAGTTGTAAGTGATCCCGAACGTATTTATGATGTTTACCATTGGAAACCTCAAATTGGGGATACTGTGACCTTTAATTTCAAAAATCATAGTGGTAAAACAATAACAAAAGCATTCAAAATTGGTGCAATCACTTCCAGCAATGATGGAATGGGTGGCTATATTTTCAGAATGCCGGAAAATATGCTCAAAGAACTTGCAGGTTATGACTGTACATACGCAATCGAAATACAAGCAGAAGCTGAATATCAGGAGATAATCGAGCAAGAACTCAAATTACTCGTTTCTGACAATAGGGATGTTCGCTTACAAACCCTTCAAGATTTTATTGTAGAACACCAATCAGACAATCGTGCAGGTTTTACATTAGCTTATGCGATTGCAGCCATCTTGTGGATATTTGCGGTCATCAATCAAATCAATCTTACTGTGACAAATCTTTTATCACAGAAACAGGAAATGGGCACACTAAAATCTATTGGTATGACAAATAAGCAGTTGAAGCAAGCATTTATGATGGAAGGTCTTTTTACTACTTTGATTGCATTGCTTATAACTGCTGTTGTTGGAATCCCCGGCGGATATGCAATCGGTATATTTTTGAAAAATGCAGGCATGTCTACGGGATTTGTATTTCCGGTTGTTGCTTTTACTCTTTTTGCTGTTGCTATGTTTATGCTTGAAAGTTTGATGACAATATTGCTTATTCATTCATGGAAGAAGCAATCTGTTATTGCAATAATGCGAAATTGATGATAGAAAGCTTTTCATATCTCGGTCAGCTCCACAATTACATTACTCTGCTGATACAGCCAGTCCGTAAATTCTTTCGGGCTGGCTGTTCCTGTTTTTACAGCCTTTTTTCTCTGTAATACTTCTTTTCATACAGTAAATTTTCACTAGGCTGGTATGGAGTAATTTTACTGTCTATACAGTAAGTTGAAAATACTAATATGGTCTTTTTTCTAACCAAACTTTAAGATAACATCTAATTCCAACATATGCGCCCTGCGAAAGTACGAAAAGCAATAGAAGATTTACTGACAGTACTTTTTTGATTGATTCTCCAAAATAAATGACAATAGCAACACTTGTCAGTATCATTAGTAGAGTAATAACATCCCAACAGTTTTTCTTATATAATTCTATAACCTTTATTTCTATCAGTATCGCCAGCATCCCTGTTCCTGCCATACATATTCCTACAATCAATATTAGCAATAACCAATATACCATTCCGGCTATAAAAGCATTTGGAATTTTTGTACTAATCTGTGCCGCAGAATGCCCGGCATCAATCGTCCATCCGACAAAGGTTTGTATGAATGATGCTAAATCATTGAAGAATGATTTACAATCGACAAGGAACATATCTGACTGTACTGCCTGAAAAAGAGTGGTTGTCAACGAATACCATGCAAGAAGGAACAAGGTTGTTTGGAACATTACCGTTTTTGCTTTATACTGTCCTGCAAGTCGCTCTTTTTGTGTTTCGTATTTTGCTTTTGCATTCTGATAGGCTGTCCGGTTACAGGCTTCACATTTTTCATAGAGTACCGGCTTTTCTACCGGTATTTCTACGATTTTCTGATGTGTCCGGGCATAATCCCGTTCCTGTGTTAAATAGCATATTTTATCTTGACATTCCTCTATCATGACGTTTGCGCTTCGCAACTTCTCTTTCTCGATCCGCAATGCTCTGTCTGCCAGCTTCAAGTCGTTCTTTAATGCTTGAATATTCCCGGCTCTGTTCTCTTTGTTTAATTTCTCGTTCAAGGTCAGAGATTCGCTGAGCTGCGTCTTCAGTTCCACGATAAGCTGTTCTTTCTGTTCTAGTTCTTCTTGTATCTCCTCGGTCAAGAGCAGAAGTTCTTCCAACTGTTCGGCGTTCTTTGATTCTCTGGATTCGTTCATCTATATCACGTCCTTTCTCTATCTGCTGTTCCAGTTCAGCAATTCGGTGTTCTGTTTCAGTAATAAACTGTTTTCGCTGTTCAGCTTCTGTGCCAATTTCTGCCATTGCTGATTTTCGTTTTCCAAAAGCTCTATCTTCGTTTTCTGTTCTTCCATCTTGGAAAGCAGTTCCTCGGTATTTGGCAAAATGTTGAGCAGCTCGGATAACTCGTTGTTTAATTTTTGTAATTTCTGATTCTGTTTTTGCATAAGAGAGAGTTGAGTGTCCCGGTTCTGCATTTCCAGAATCATTTCTGCCATTAGGTTCTGCTGTTCTTCGATTTGACCAATCATGGATTCCATTAAGGGTATAATTTCCCGGCTTTCTTCTAATGTCATTTAATCGCTCCTTCCATAATGATAATGCACCCGATACTTTCCCAAAGGTGTTTAGTATCTTTTGCAATAACGTGTTTTGTTGTTTTATGATTTGATTTTCCGCTACTTTCCACGAGCCTTTTATTTCCTGCCCGGCAAAAAACTTTTGTTCAATCTTTCTTGCGTCAGCTCCTTCATGGATGGTAGGAATCTGGAGTTTTCCCTGCTTTTCATAAGAACGATGATCAACTTGATTATGCAAAGGCAGATGTTCATTACATACCTTTGCCCATTCACTCCGCCACAGTTCACAATTTTTTGGATTGTTCCATCCAGTAGCATCGGTCAGCACCCGTTTCCATTGCAGGCGGTTTCTTGCTCCAATCTTCTGAATTCCGTTTTCGTCTAATACAGGGATACGGATTCCATGACGGTCAGGGTTTTTCTTATCCTGCCACCAGTTCGGATGGGATTCATCAATCACGATATTTCCGTTTTTATCTCTGACAAAATCCCAATCCTTGACTTCTTTCTTTCCCCAAGAATGATCCGGGTTAAAAGGACGCATAGTTAGAAGCAGATGGACATGGGGGTTGCCATCCCCTTTGTCGTGGATACTCCAATCAGCGCACATTCCTCTATCTACAAAAGTTTTTTGGATATAGTCGGTTGTATATTGAATTTGTTCCTGTCTGCTCCATTCTTTGGGGAGGGCAAATTCAAATGACCTGCCAAGTTGGGCATCTGCATTTTTTTCAATCTTCAATACCTCATTCCATAACCTCTGTTTCTGAAATGTGATTTTGAATTTTTTTAAAGCAGCTTCTTTATCTTCTGACCTTTTGTATCGGACAGATTTTTGAAAGCGTTTTATATTTTCTTCTGGTACTATCTGCCATTCAGGAGGTGCGTTTTCGCACATCATCAGCCGGGTGTAGACCACTTCTTTTTTAGAAGTGTAATAACTGATTCTCCCTGTTTCCTCGTTTTTCATCACATCCCCATTGAGATATGCGGAAGCGGAGATAACAGATTTCCCTTTACTTCGTCCGACTATTTTGATTGTGTAATGAAAAATCGCCATGTCTGGATTCCTCCTTTCTGACGTATCCGGCATAGATTTCCGGCAACATTGCTTTCAGTTTTAGAAAAAGCAGCATTGCCGGAACTCCCTCTGCGTAAGAGTGCCCTGCGCATAGCAGCCTGCATGGAATGCGCCTCTCTGGCGAAGAGTGCCTCCTGCGGCATGAGCAGGTCTGGCTGAAAGCCCCGCCGACGGAACGAGCCCGGCAAGCGTGAGCGCAGACCGGTTGACACTTGTGGCAAACTTATTGGGACGACCTCTGGTTGTCCATAAGTGCGCCCTTCATGAAAAAGCAATGAAGGGAATGAAAAACTCATCCCCTCTGCCATTACACTTCCTCCATATCGGTATTGGTTTCTTTCTGCATTGCTTTTGAGAAAAATCTCCCATTGGCTTCCTGCCTTTTCAGAAAAACAATCAGCTTTGGGATGTCTTTTTCCTCAATAGGAGCACCAAGAACGGATTCCACCGCACCGCCAATCTGACAGAGCCTATGGGTTCGTTTTTTACTTTCCTCGGTTTTCTTTCGTTTCAGAAGTTCTTTCTTCTGTGCTGCATATCGTTTTGCTTTTTCAAGGCTTTCCTGTTCCCTTTTTTCCATTTCAAGCATTCGTTCTTCATAACTTTTTGTTGATTTTGCCATTATTACATTCTCCTTTCTTTTGCAAACATAAGTTCTCGGTTGCGTATCAGAAGAAGCACATGGTATAATCTTCTTGCGTGTAGGTATATCATGGCTTTGGTCTGATAGAACCTTTGGCGGTTTCTTTGGAAGCCGCCTTTTTAATTTGCCACAGTTCTTGTTACAGCTTTTACATTTCCTCTATCCCTCAAATCACGACCTTCATTAGCTTCCATAAACATTTCCAGAATATCGGTTTTAATCAGGACTTTGCGACCAACCTTTAATACTGGAAGTTTCTTCCATTCTACAAGCTGTCTTAAGGTGTTTCTGCCGATTCCCGTATAGTCAGCAGCTTCTTCGATGGATAATGCAATTTTTCTTTGCGTCATATAATCACCTCCTTACAAATTGCATTATGCAATTCTTGTGATGTAAGTATATCCTTTTCACATCTTTTTGTCAAGCGTTACGAAATGTTAAAAATAAACTTTATATTGCATATTGCAATTTCGGAAAAACAATGCTATAATTCATACATACCGAAAAAGGAGGCAGTCAGCATGAAAGATAAAGAATTACGCAAGCTGATAGGGAGCAGAGTAAAACAGCGCCGTCTGGAATTGAATCTGACACAGCCTTATGTCGCAGAAAAGATGGGTGTTACCGCTTCTACAATCCTGCGTTATGAGAATGGTTCGATTGACAATACGAAAAAAATGGTGTTGGAAGGTCTTTCGGAAGCACTCCATGTATCTGTGGAATGGCTCAAAGGGGAAACAGATGAATATGAAACCGATATTACGGATAAGAGAGAATTACAGATTCGTGATGCGATGGGAGATATTCTGGAACAGTTACCACTTGCCCTTACCAAAGAAGAAGATGCTTTTTCAAAAGATTTATTACTGCTGATGTTAAAACAATATGGTCTGTTTTTGGATTCCTTTCAGTTCGCCTGCAAAAACTTTAAGGGGAATGATGGTCAGACGGATATTGCCAAAACAATAGGGTTTGAATCGAATGATGAATATAATGAGATTATGTTCTTAAGGGAAATCACTCACACCATCAATGCTTTTAATGAGATGGCAGACATCGTAAGGCTCTATTCCAAGAAACCCAAAACAGCAGAGCAAAGGCTTGCAAATCTTTTATCAGAAGTCTTATACGAAGATTCCGAATCGGTATAGTAAGACAGCCGGAGTTATGATATACTTACACGCACGAAGCATTTCATCAGTTCCGATTGTCTAATATCGAAAGGAGACATACGATTATGGCAAAAGGATCTGTAAGAAAAAAAGGAAAGAAATGGTACTACCGCTTCTATGTAGAGGACGCAAGCGGCAATCTTGTTCAGAAAGAATGCGTTGGAACAGAAAGCAAAAGTGAAACTGAAAAACTGCTCCGTCAGGCAATGGATGATTATGAGAAAAAGAAATTTGTTGCCAAAGCGGAAAATCTCACAGTCGGACAACTTTTGGATGTGTGGGCAGAGGAGGAATTAAAAACAGGTACGCTCAGCAATGGTACTGTGGAGAATTACCTCGGAACAATCCGAAATATTAAGAAACATCCGCTGGCAGAACGGAAATTAAAAAATGTAACCTCTGAGCATTTGCAATCCTTTTTTGATTTGCTTTCCTTCGGGGGAGTTCATCCCGACGGAAAAGAGAGAAAGGGTTACAGCAAAGATTACATCCATTCTTTTTCCGCAGTCATGCAGCAGTCCTTCCGCTTTGCAGTATTTCCAAAACAGTATATTACGTTTAATCCCATGCAGTATAT
The DNA here is from genome assembly GCF_025148125.1 of Blautia wexlerae DSM 19850. NCBI lineage: Bacteria > Bacillati > Bacillota > Clostridia > Lachnospirales > Lachnospiraceae > Blautia > Blautia wexlerae. The sequence continues at coordinate 4,307,408 of NZ_CP102267.1, read as the reverse complement.
TAAACTGCGGTATCAGACGGATGAAGTTGATTTGTTTTCAGACGAGGACATGGACGGAAATATCCAACCAATTTCACGAGAAGATTATGAAAGATTGCTTGCTTATCTGAAAAAAAAGAACCCAGCCGCAATACTTCCAATCCAGATAGCCTATTATGCCGGGCTTCGTATTGGAGAAGCCTGCGGTTTGGCGTGGCAGGACGTAAATCTGGAAGAACAATGCCTTACCATAAGACGTAGCATCCGATACGATGGCTCAAAGCGCAAATATATCATCGGACCAACCAAGCGGAAAAAAGTGAGGATTGTTGATTTTGGAGATACGCTGGTAGAGATTTTCCGTAATGCCCGGAAAGAGCAGTTAAAAAATCGAATGCAGTACGGAGAACTTTATCACACGAACTACTACAAAGCGGTCAAAGAGAAAAACAGAGTGTACTACGAATATTATTGCTTAGACAGAACAGAGGAAGTCCCGGCAGATTATAAAGAAATTTCTTTCGTCTGTTTAAGACCGGATGGTTGTCTGGAACTTCCAACTACTTTGGGGACTGTTTGCAGAAAGGTGGCAAAAACATTAGAGGGATTTGAAGGCTTTCATTTCCACCAGTTACGTCACACCTATACAAGCAACCTTTTAGCAAATGGAGCTGCCCCAAAAGATGTGCAGGAACTGTTAGGACACTCAGATGTAAGTACCACAATGAATGTCTATGCTCACTCCACAAGAGATGCTAAACGAAAATCAGTTAGGCTTCTTGATAAAGTGGTAGGCAATGATTAAAAAAATTCCCTTATTTCCCTTGTGATTATCTCATAAGGGTAAAAATAAGGGAAACTACATATCATTTCACTAATGGACAGGCGGGAAAGCCTATAAAATGGGGAAAGTTAGAGAGATAATTATATAAATTCCAGTTTGTATAACTGGCAACCCAACCACAATTAAATCTTCACAGCTTTGCTAAGCAGGAAATCTGAAAAGGTCTCCTGCTTTTTTGCACCTAAAATTAAATATGGAACTCTAAGGCACTTGCTGTTTTCGTTTTGAAAATGACAGGTGCTTTTTTCGTTTCAGGAAAGGAGTCACATGAATGTATTTGAAGTTGTAAAAGAAAATGTTACTGCCCGACAAGCCGCAGAAGCCTGTGGCTTGAAAGTGGGTCGCACAGGTATGGCGTGCTGTCCGTTTCACTCAGATAAGTCCCCCAGTATGAAGCTGGATGAACGCTATTACTGTTTTGGCTGCGGAGCAACCGGAGACGCTGTTGATCTCACAGCGAAGCTATTCGGTATCGGGCTGAGGGAAGCTGCTGTCAAACTTGCTGAAGATTTTGGTCTTAACTATGACAGCCGACAAAAGCCCAGTGTCCGCCCTCGTATTCGTGAGCCGACACCGGAACAGAAGTATCAAAAAGGAGAAAATCATTGCTACAAGGTGCTGACGGATTATTTTCATCTTCTTAGAGAATGGGAAAAGAAATACGCTCCTAAACAGCCGGATGAGGAATGGAATCCCCTGTTTGCAGAAGCACTGCATAAGAAGAACTATATCGAATATCTGCTTGATATTCTTCTGTATGGTTCATTGGAGGAACGAAAAGCACTTGTGGCAGAACAGAGAAAGCCTGCTAATAAAAAGTCAAGTGTTTTTTTGAAGAAAATTTCAAAAATCCGATTTGATATTTTGTGCATAACTTTTAAGCCGCCAGAAATGCCGGCTTTGAAAGTGGTGATATAGAAAAGGGTGTTATTCTGTCTGTTCTAAGTTCCGCAGACATTCTTTGACTTTACCATAGTAAATGCGTAAGAACTTATTCGCTCCGGCTGTCATGTAGACATAGTAAGGCTTTCCCTGAGACCGTTTTTTGTCAAGAAAACGGTACACCGGATCGGCTTCAGGAGCATTTTGCAACAAGGTTGTCATGATCTGAAACAATGTTTTGCGCAGCCTTGCGGATCCGACCTTTGAAGCCCTGTTGCTCTTTGACTTGTGCTGGCCGGATTCATCAACACCGGGGTCTACGCCCGCAAAGGCGGTCAGTGCTTCCCTGTGGGTAAACCGGGATACATCGCCGATCTCAGCGATGAGTGGGGACCATAGGTTTTCCCAACGCCATAGATGCCCATTACGGTGCTGTATTCTGGAAGTGTGGATGCCAGTTCGTTCATTTCCCTGCGGAGTCGTTCTACATGTTCGGAGGCAAGATTTAACTGCTTTGGATGCTTTTTTGGATCAACAGCTTATAAGTCTTCTCCTTTGGAAAGACGGCAACCAACTCCTTCGAGGCATTAAACAGTTTTTCTGGCTTGTCCTGCTGAAAGATATAGTGGTGCTTCTTACAGAAAGACATGTAGCGTTCTGTAAATGCCTTTAACCCAATCTTGCGGACACAATCCGCATGCCAGAAAGAATAAGCATAGTCAACCCATTTTTCACTCCCGTCCTCACGGGTGGGGCTGTCAAAGAGTTTGTTTACACCAGGATAAGTATTATCCAACAGTGCAATCAGATTTGCTTTTGCGGCAACCTTTTGTTTCATAAAGAAGCTGAATTGAGAGTTTAAAGTTTTTAACTGAGTACGTGTATTGTCCATACCTGAATATTGGCGCAGTTCCGTCCAGTTGTCAAGCGTATAGCGGGCAATTTTGCGGGCATCCGCCGGATCCGATTTCACCTTGCGCAGGGAGTTGTTGCCAAAGTTTTTAATCAGGTGAGGATTTACAATGGAAATAAACAATCCGCCTCGGATAGAGCCTTTATCATAGGCTCATGATATCTACCCGTACACTCCATAACGATCTTTGTGGTGCCGTCTAATGAACTCAAATAATCTGCCAGTTCATTGAGGTTTTGGGATGTGTGGGAGACATCAAAGGGCTTGCGGATCACAGTGCCGCCAGGCTGCAGGACTGCAACGGTGCTTTTACCCTTTGAAACATCAATACCTACTGCGTTGTACATTCTACGTACCTCCAAAAGTGAATTTGCATGGATTCCAGCATTTCTCATTGCCTATTCAATCTCCTGGGGTATCAAACGAACGTGAAGTAGTAGTTCAACCTGCATAAATCGAACGGCTGCAATGACAGGCTGGCTGACAGGCTTTCGTACGGACGCCAATGGTCCTAGGAGGTGTCGTCAGACCGATGCCTAATCATTATACAGCTTAAACAATGAGAGGATTAAGTCCCAACTGGCTGTTGGGTACTGAAACCCTACACTTATATATTAGGAGGAGGTGTTAAAACTTGAACAGCGAATTGCAGAACTGTCAGCAGACAGAACCATGCACAGTAGAAGAAATCCGAAACAGCTTAGAGCAGAGCGAGAAAGGTAAGGTTTATAATACTGCCGCAAATTATAAGCGTGTTCTGCAATATGACCCGCTTTTGAAAGGGGCTATCCGAAAAAATCTTCTGACCGAAAGAATCGACATTGTGAAGCCCCTCGGTTGGTATCGTGACAGCCCGACATTGACGGATGTGGATGTGAAATATCTGCTCCTATATTTTGAAGAAAACTATGGATTGACCGTAGAGAAGAAAATCATAGACGCAGTTGCGGTTATTGCCAATGAAAACCGTTACCACCCTGTCTGTGATTTTCTCAATGCCTTGCAATGGGACGGAACGGAACGCATACGCTTCTGTCTGCACCGCTTTCTCGGTTCTGATACAGATGATTACACCTATGAAGCATTGAAGTTGTTTCTGTTGGGTGCTATCTCACGAGCCTTTAAGCCGGGGTGTAAATTTGAGGTAATGCTCTGTCTTGTAGGCGGTCAGGGAGCCGGAAAGTCCTCTTTCTTCCGTTTGCTTGCGGTCAATGATGACTGGTTCTCTGATGATTTGAAAAAGCTGGATGATGAAAATGTGTACCGCAAAATGCAGGGGCATTGGATTATTGAAATGTCGGAAATGATTGCAACTGCCAACGCTAAGAGCATTGAAGAAATCAAGTCCTTTCTGAGCCGACAAAAGGAAACCTATAAGATACCCTATGAAACACATCCGGCAGACAGAAAACGACAATGTGTGTTTGGAGGTTCTTCTAATACCCTTGACTTTCTTCCCCTTGACCGAACAGGCAACCGCCGCTTCGTTCCGGTTATGGTCTATCCTGAAAGGGCTGAGGTTCATATTTTGGCGGATGAACAGGCTTCCAGAGAGTATATCAATCAGATGTGGGCAGAAGCTATGGAGATTTACAGAAGCGGCAATTTCCGTCTGAGATTCAGTCCGGCTATGAACGCTTATCTGAAAGCCCACCAAAAGGACTTTATGCCGGAGGACACAAAGGCAGGACAGATTTTAGATTATCTGGAACGCTATTCCGGCAGCATAGTCTGCTCCAAACAGCTTTACAAAGAAGCACTGGGGCATGATTATGACGAACCGAAACAATGGGAACTGCGAGAGATCAATGACATTATGAATAACGCTGTCACAGGCTGGAGGGCGTTCAGCAATCCGAGGTATTTTCCAGAGCCTTACCGCAGACAAAAAGGCTGGGAGCGTATCAGGAACGACAACGAGCCTGACAACAGCATGGATGGTTTTCAAGAAATCCCGACAGAGGAAATGGAACAGTTAGGGCTTCCGGAAGAATGGTTGAAGCAAAAATAAAAGCCAGTTGTCGCTTCGGTTGTCGAGCCGGTTGTCGGTCTGGTTGTCGGGTAAAAATCCCGAAAGCCTTGATATTGCGGCACTTTTCCCTCTCTGACAACCATGACAACCAATATTATAAAGAAAAAGGAAATAGTAAAAAGATAGTATCGCCCGATAAAGAAAAAAGGTTTTCTGATGTCCGTTGTCGGAACTTCGTTGTCAGACCTTTCCTTGTCGGGCTTTTTTCATTTAAGGAGGAATATCGTATGACAAATATTGTGAACAGTACACTACCCACCCAAAATAACCATTCGGAGAAAAACAAACCGGATGGAGTTTTTGTGATTAAGCAAGGCAAAACAAATTATAAAGTCAAAGTGTTTTTTGACCATAGTAGCGGTTTGACTGCGGAGGACAGGTTGAAACGCATTATTCAGGCAGAAGCAGAGAGAGAATCTGCGTAAGTAATATGAAAAATATCCACGCACCCCCTTGACAAAAGCTTTCAGAGGACACACTGCTGTCCGCTATGGAGACTGCCGGTGCGGAAGATATGCCGGAAGATGCCGAGCGTAAAGGATTGGGTACTCCGGCTACCCGTGCGGCAACACTGGAAAAGCTGGTTTCTGCCGGATTTGTACAGCGAAAGAAAAAGCAGCTCATTCCTACGGAAAAAGGAAAGAACCTGATCGCAGTCCTGCCGGACAATATCAAATCTCCCATCTTAACTGCAGAATGGGAATCCATGCTGAAACAAGTGGAACATGGCGAACTGTCGGCAACATCTTTTATGGATCAGATTGCAGATATGAGCCGGACGCTGGTAAAAGAACATACTACCCCGGAAGAACGTTTTGCGGATCTGTTTCCTTCTTCCAAAGGAACTGCACACGAAGCCGTGGGGGTATGTCCCCGCTGCGGTGCCCCGGTATTTGAAGGAAAGAAAGGTTTTTTCTGCGGCAACAGGGAATGTTCTTTTGCTCTTTGGAAAGATAACCGTTTCTTTTCCAGCAAGAAAAAATCTATCACAAAGTCTGTGGCAGCGGCTCTTTTGAAAGAGGGCCGCATTTCTATGTCCGGGCTTTACAGTGAAAAAACAGGAAGGACCTATGATGCGGAAGTGATTCTGGATGATACCGGCGGTAAATATGTGAATTTCAAGCTGGAATTTCCAGTAAAGAAAGGCAGGCGTAAATGAGCGATCGAAAAACCTTTGAATATGGCGGTTATCACTTCACGCCCATACGAAAATTTCACAAAAAAGAAGGCGACTTTTTCGCCATATCGAAACGGCTGGCAAGTGACCCCAACTTAGGGCTGTGTACCTATCAGGATCGGCAAAAAGCACCTTATGATTACAAAGACTTTTATACCGTTTCAACAGACAAAGAATGTGATATTTTCCGCTGCGAAGAAAATGGATTGTTGTATGTACCAGGAAAAAATGAACTTTTTATTTACCATGAACCAAAACAGAAAAAGCGGAACTCTATCGCCGATGCCCTTTCACAGCCTAGGAATGTTACTGATACAACCGAAATTTCCAGCGGTCGGCAAAGCAGAGCCCCGGAAAGGTAGGCGTTATGGCGGAGAGAGAATTGAACCGCTCGGAGCGGGCTACGATCCGAAAGCTGGTTACGGAGCTTTGCGCCAACTATGACTCTCAGGATAAGATCTGCCTTCCTTTGAACAGTCCTTGCTATATGCTGAATAAATGGTGGACCGGTGCTTATTGCAGGTACTTTGAAAAAGCGGTGCTGCCGGTGGATGCAGCACTGGAATCAGCCATTACCGGCGAGGACACCTCCATGAGACAGAAAATATGCCCTGTGTGTGGAAAGGCATATCTTCCTACAACCAGCCAGGCATATTGTTCCGCTGCCTGCCGGGTCTATGCAAGACGGAAATCCGAGCGGGAACGCAAACGCCGGAAGCGGCAAAACCAACCATGATATGTCCGCAACTTAGCCTTAAAAGTCCTTGATTTTCAAGGGCTTTTTGCACCTGTTTTCAAGGGAGCTGTATAAGAATACTCCGGTGCTTTGAAATGAGGTTAAGTTGCAGACAAAACATATATTTTAACAAAAACGATAGGAGGCGATTTTTTGAATATCAACACGATTACCGCGGAGGACCTTCGCCGCATGCCGGATAAGGAAGGACTGATTTTACAGGGCTGTGGCGGGGATCTGACAGAGTGGGTGGACGGGATCAATGAAATGCTGACAAAAGCAGGCATATTGAAAGATGGCTGTCAGTTTGAGAATGTGGCTGCTTTTCAGCACGGCGAACTGACCTGTCTGCTTTACCCGTTTGATGATGTGAAACTGGATATAGGAAAACTTGCCCTGTGGCGTTTACAGACCCATGAAGTCTATGGCGGCACATGGCTGTCGGACTTTGTGCCGAATTATTTAGGCGGATTTATAGAAACACCGGAAGCGTTGGCAGATAAACCGGATTGTCCGCTGATCGGAGCAGATGGGAACATTTTTAATCTGCTGGGTATTGCTTCCCGTACTTTGCGGGAGCATGGTTTGAAAGAACAGGCAAAAGAAATGTCTGATCGGGTATTTGTTTCCGGCAGTTATGGAGAAGCGCTCTGTATCATTGGCGAATATGTCAACATCACAGATTCCAAACTGGAGCATAAGAATTCTCTCCGTCAGCAGCTAAAAGCAACAAAACCGGCAGACCCGGTAAAAAAGCAACAAACTTCCAAACAGCAGGAACGATAAGGAGGGATGCGGAATGGAAAAGAAACGGACCTATGGTGTATGGGCAGTACGAAGCAGCACTTCTATTTTCGGACCGGCACAAAGCTGGTGCAAGGAAAATGGAAAACCGTTGGAGTTTGATACCAAAGCTGCTGCTGAAAACTATGCAAAGGAAGCCAACGAACATACGACAGCAAATGTCCGATACTATGTGAAAGAAAAAGAACCGGAGCCCGGTGCTGTTCGGAAAGGAACATCTCAACCGGAGCTGGATGCACGCAGCCATGAAGAAGTGATACCAAGAAATGATGCAGCGGAAAAACAAAATGAGATTCCGGGCAGACAGATTCCTTCTCAAACAGATCCGCTGGTAGAAATCCGCTCTGCGGTCCATAGTAATTACGCGGGTATGGTCGCTATGCTGGGTGCGGACAACCGTGTGTATTTGGGGCGTGAGGAACGCTGCCATTACCAGAATATGCAGCCATCTTACTATGACAATCAGGACGGTTCCCTGTGTTTTGTCTGTGATCAGCCCGACATGTACTATTTTCTCTATGGAGAAGGCTGGGCGCATACCCAGGCGGAAATGCTGGAACGAGGGCTTACCCTGCGCCAGTATGAAGAATTTGCAAGACTGCAAAATGGGGTCCTTGCACAGTTTACCACCCAAAGAGAAATTCTGTTTGCCGGACAGCCATTTCAGGCGCCGGAGAGTTATCTGCGCAATGCAGAACTTTATGAGGAAGGTCAGACCGGCAACTACAATATGCTGGATGGCAGGCTGAACAACGAACCTCCTGTGCGCCCGGATCTGACAGACGGACAGACGGATGAAGAAATCCGGGAGCTGGTGCCGGAAGCAAAGCCGTCTTTGATGGACCGTTTGAAAGCAGACAAACCGGAGCATGAAGCAAGGCAGATGATCCCTCCGGTGCCGGAAAGGGAACGCTGATGGCCGGGGTAAGATTTGAGGATGTAGATCTTTTGGGTGCTCTTTCCCGTATCGTAGATCTTCATACCCAACATTATAAAGAGGACTTTGACCTGGATAAGGAACTGATTTCAAAACTGGCTGTGTCAGACCGTTCAGAGGATAAACAGCTTCTTTGGATGTCACGCCCTTGCGGAACCTATACCCTGCGCGAACGGGAAGTTTATCTGGATGGAAGCCATGAAAATAAAGTGTGGCGGTTTTACCAGGAACAGACAAATGATCCCGTTTTGGCTTATGCCATCTCTTTGAAAGAAGTCAGGGACGGAAAAATATTTGGCAATCTCTATCCGCTAAATTATAGAGAACATGTGGAACGGATGAAAAAGCTGACCTGTCCAATCGGAAATGTAGCCGTTGCATTTGCGGATGGAAATGTTATCACGATTCCCTATCAGGAACGGAGACAGCTTATGAACCGGTTTATGCCAGAGCATGGAGCCCCTAAAACAATGACTTATCTGCCGAAAAATGAGCCGGAGCTGATGATGATTCTAAAACGGGAACGCTTCAAACGCAGCTATCATGCGACAGCCGGAAATCTGGAGGAATATCTTGATAAGCTGGAAAAGACCACCCTGCGGGAAAAACTCAAAAGAGCAAAGACGGTGGTTTCAACACAGGAGGTCTCATCTCATAAAAGAGGGTTGGAACGATGAAGGGCGGGCATAACAAAAAATCCGTCCGCGTCGAATTTGTCATGTCCGAACCGGAGGCCGAACTGGTAAAAGAACGCATGGCGGAACTTGGCATTACCAACCTGTCGGCATATCTGCGAAAGATGGCCGTAGACGGTTACATCATTCACCTTGATATGGGAGATATTCAGGAAATGATCCGGCTTCTCCGCATTTGTTCCAATAACTTAAACCAATATACCAGACGGGCCAATGAGACCGGCAATATTTATGCCGCAGATATAGATGACATCCGCACCCGTCTGGACAGCCTTTGGGATGGCATGGACAAACTGATCCGGGGATTTGCAAACATTTCATAAACAGCCGGAAAGCCGTTGCTTTCTTTTTGCCGTCACGGTAAAATTTTTATAAGGGCAGATGCCCTTCTGAAAGGAGGCAAAGCGTATGCGTTTGATAGGTAAATTACTGGCACTTCCCTTTATGCTGGTTACGGGGATTCTTTATCTGGTATGTAAATTTTTGGTGGTCCTTTCCGGTGCGGTACTTGGGATTCTTTCCGGGATCATCTTTTTGGCAGCATTGGTGCTGTTCTTTGTCGCAGGATTTTTGCCGGGTCTTGCCTGGCTTATGATCGCCTTTCTTATCAGTCCATACGGTCTGCCTCTGGCGGCTGCATGGCTGGTAGGGATCATTGGCGGGGCAAACAGTGCCTTAAAGGATTTTATATTTGGTTAAGCAGATTTGGCGGGGCGCATAGGCAGCCCCGCTCTTTTTCTGCAATTATAACTTCTCTGATTGGAATTAAGTTAAGGAGGTGACGAAAATAGCGACCACAAGACTGATGCCTCTGCATGTAGGAAAAGGTCGGGACATCTCTACTGCGATTGCAGACATTATTGATTATGTGGAAAATCCACAGAAAACCGATTTTGGAAAATTCATTTATGGCTATGAGTGTGATACCCGGCTTGCTGATGCAGAGTTCCTTCTGTCCAAACGACAGTATGCAAATCTAACCGGCAGAAATCAGGGTGCGGATGATGTGATTGCCTACCATCTCCGTCAGGCATTTAAGCCCGGCGAAGTTACGCCGGAAGAAGCCAATCAGATCGGCAGGGAGCTGGCACTGAAGCTCACAAAAGGAAACCATGCCTTTGTCGTCTGCACCCATGTAGATAAGCACCATGTCCATAATCACATCATTATCAACTCTACTACACTGGACTGTCAGAAAAAATTTCGCAACTTCTGGGGCTCTACCTGGGCAATTCGGCGAATAAATGACAAGCTGTGTTTGGAGCATGGACTTTCGATTGTAGAAAATCCGAAACCCAGCCGGGAGCATTATGGCACATGGCTGGGAAATAAAAAGCAGCCTTCCTTTCAGGAACAGATACGCATTGCTATTGATGCTGCATTAGAGGAAAAGCCAAAAGATTTTGAGGAACTTCTAAAGAAGCTGGAGGCTGCTGGACTTGAAGTTAACCGTGAAAGAAAACATCTTCGGTTCCGAGTTCCGGGACAAGAAAACTATACCCGATGCGATACGCTCAAAGGCGATTATACAGAACAGGCCATCAAAGAACGGATTGCCGGTACACGGACAGTAAAATCCCGCCATGCTTCTTCAAAAAAACCGGTTTCCAAAGTTGGATTGCTGGTTGATATTGAAGCTGCGATCCGTTCCGGCAAAGGTCCCGGTTATGAGCGTTGGGCAAAAGTGTTTAACTTAAAACAGCTTTCCCAGGCAGTGCTCTACTTAAAAGAACATGGCGATATGGGTTATGAGGATCTTCTGGAAAAAGCCAACGCCGCTACCACTAATTTCAATACCTTATCCGTTCAGATTAAAGATTTGGAGTCAAGAATGAACGCCAATGCCGAGCTGCAAAAGCAGATCGTAAACTATGCGAAAACGAGGGCTGTCTATGTAGAATATCGCAAAGCCGGGTACAGTAAAAAATACCGAACAGCACATGAGTCTGAAATTCTGCTGCACCAGGCGGCAAAGAATCATTTTGACGAGTTGGGAATCAAAAAGCTCCCCTCTGTCAAATCTCTCCGGGAGGAATACACCGATCTTCTGGAACAAAAACGGAAAGCCTATTCTGCCTATAAGCAGGCCAAAAATGATATGAAAGAACTTCATAATGTTCGGGCTAATGTGGAATATCTATTGGAGATTTCTTCCCCGCCACAACCGCAGCGCAGCACAGAAAAATCTCGTCAATAAGGTTGTCTGCTTTTCGTTTTCAGCGTTCCAACGGAACGCGCAGCCATTGCCACCGGCAATGAGCTCAGGGGTTTGGGGATATGTCACCAACAAGCATTTAGCAGGAATTCCGGGAACGGGATTTCTGCTAAATACGCAATCTTACGTAAGATTGCATTGCTTGCCAGTAGTTTACCAGTAGTTTAGCCCCATGTATTGACATCTTATCCTCACTTGTGTTATACTGTTATACACAACAGCATAACAGTTAAAACACACGGAGGATGCAGCAATGAAACTGATTATTTCAAATGTATCTGGCGTCCCCATATACGAGCAGATTAAACAGCAGATCAAGGCGGCTATTTTATCTGGCGAGCTTCAAGCCGAAGAAACTTTGCCCTCCCTTAGAACACTTGCCAAAGACTTAAAGATCAGCGTCTTAACAGTGACAAAGGCATACACAGAATTAGAGCAAGAGGGCTTTGTTAAAAATGTGCAGGGGCGTGGATGTTTCGTAATGGGGTCTGGTTCAGAACTGATTAAGGAGCAGCTTATTTGCAAAGTAGAAAACAATCTCACCGAAGCAATAAAAGCTGCAAGAATGGCAAATCTATCCACAGAGGAATTACATCGCCTTTTGGACATTTTAACGGAGGTAAAAACAGATGACTAATTATTTAGAGGTAACGAATCTTTCAAAATCTTTTGATTCTTTTCAGCTTCACAATATCAGCTTTACTTTGCCAAAGGGATATATTATGGGCTTGATTGGCCCGAATGGTTCTGGCAAAACAACGACAATTAAACTGATTTTGAATATGCTCAAGCGCACCGGTGGCACAGTCAAAGTGATGGGGCTGGATAATATCGCAGAAGAACAAAAAGTAAAATCAGAGCTGGGCGTTGTTTTCGATACAAATTATTTCAGTGATGATTGGAAAGTGTCGCAGGTTGAAAAATCCATTTCGGTATTTTATCCAAATTGGGACAGCCAGAAATTTGCGGATATGTTACGGAAATTTCACATTGCACCAACCAAAAAGGTAAAAGAACTTTCCAAAGGTATGCAGATGAAGTTAATGCTTGCCTGTGCGTTTTCATACGACGCCAAGCTGCTGATCCTCGACGAGCCGACCAGTGGACTTGATCCGGTTTCCAGAGATGAACTTTTGAAAATTCTTTCAGAGTATATTGAAGATGGCGAGCATAGTGTTTTGTTCTCCACCCATATCACAGGCGATTTGGAGCGTGCAGCCGATTATATTACCTACATCAGTTATGGCGAGCTGTACTTTACTGGCAGCAAAGATGATTTTGTAGATATGTTCCGCATTGTAAAAGGTGGAATTGAGGAACTGTCCGATGATCTGAAAAATAAGGCGGCTGGTATTCGTACATTCCCTACGGGATTTGAGGCTCTGATGAAAACCGAAGATATTAGCGGTTTCCCTAACCTGACCGTTGATCCTGCCACCATTGATGAAATTGTAGTGTTTACAAGCAAGAAAGGTGACGATTATGAGTAATATTTTGAAATCCACAAAATTAGATATTGCATTGGTAAAACCATATTTTAAGACGATTTGCTTTACCCTGCTCCTGCCGATTGTGTTTGCCGCAATCAATCGTTCTTTGCTGACAGGGGTATCATTTGCTATGTGCTTTATTGCCATGACGACGGGATATACCTTTTCCATCACAGAAAAAAACAGCATGGATCGTCTGTTTGGTATTTTACCTGTTCGTAAAAGCGAGCTTGTGATCGGACGCTATGTTTTTGTCCTTGCAATGGGGCTTCTTTCCTTGATTATTTCTTTGATTGCACAGCCGCTTGTCTTGAAAGTGCTGGGTGAAACAGTTGGCGTATTTGATATTGTAACTGCCGCTATTGCAGGAGTATTCTTATTTGCACTCTATACCGTGTTCCAGATTCCGGGATATTACAAGTACGGCTCAATCAAAGGACGGGTATTTATGTATATTCCAGTGGCCGGTTTTTTGGTAACTTTACTTCTTCTCTCTAAAATGCCAGCTATCGGGAACTCAATTATTTCAGTCGTTGAATCTTCTCCGATACTTCTCGTTTTCCTTGCGGTTTTTGCTATTGTCGTGATGTATGCGGTTTCAATCTTCTTGTCCATTCGGGTTATGAAGAATAAGGAAATGTGAGGTGATTGTATGGATTTCACAATTTTGGCAGTTGTGCTTTTGATTGGTGTTGGCGTTCCTATCCGTAATAAACTCATACGGAAATATCGGGATAAGAAAAAGAATGATCGCAATTCGGAGTGAACAATATGGAGAAAACAGAGTTCATCCGCTGCCCAGTCTGCGGGAATAAAACACGCGACAAAATTCGGGAAGATACCGTACTTAAAAATTTTCCTCTCTTTTGTCCAAAATGTAAAAGTGAATGTCTAATCGACATTGAACAATTAGACTTACGATTAGCATTATGGGAATACCGTCGTTACTAATGACAGTATTCTGTTTGCTTTATGAGAAAATGCTCAATGCTGGAATGGGCAATAAATTTGAATTTGACAAGGAGATAATAATGATACCAATTTCTGATATTCTCATCCGCTCAATTAGTGGGTATGTGTTTATGGTTCCAGTCTTCGTACTGTATTTCTTGTGGCTCAAAAAATTGGGGAGAACACAAAGTTTTCTCCATACCGCTGCAGTGTTTGTTTTTGGTTATTATTTATTCGGACTTTTGACCGTCACAGGCATCGGCTTTACAAGCACAATGACCTTTCGCCCGAACATTTCTTGGACTCCATTTATCGGTATGATAACTGGGCCAATTGATACCATTCTGAATATTATTCTGTTTGTCCCGTTGGGATTTTTCCTGCCGCTGCTGTACAAGAAATATCATCACATGAAGACGGTTGCATTGACTGGCTTTCTGTTTTCTTTGGCTGTTGAAATTGTCCAGATGTTTGGCTGGGGTTCTTCCGACATCAATGACTTGATGACAAATACCGCTGGAGCCTGTATTGGATTTTTAGTTTATTGTCTGCTGTCAAGAATCTTGCCTGCCAATCTGAAAAAGCAACTTCAATCCAGCCGTGTCAATGCTGTGGCTGAAGTACTTCTCTTTGCTATTTGCACATTTGCCATTATGGTCACGGCTCAGACTTGGTTTGTCCATGATGTGCTGAATGTTCCATAAATTGTATCGGAAACAATCGGTCTCAGATATAAAAAAATAGTGTCTTCTGTTTGACACACCTGCAGACCGATTTTTCCGTATTGAACTTAGTCGCGTCAACGAAGCCACTACCTATGGAATTTCAATCTTTTCCTTCCTGTTATGCTTGGACAGATTGAATAATTCTCTTTGTGTTATATCTATTATTTTTAGGTAATAGTCCACAACGGCTTCTAACATGAAGGTACAAAAAATAAAAGTTGATCCTCAATCAACCCTATTATTGTACTCTTCAATTCATACTTTTCGATCTCAATGGTAGTATGGTTAGATAGACATCTGTTGCCGCTATCCCTTGGTAAGTTACCCGTTCAGCTTACCTACAAATTTAGAATACAATAAATGGCATCATTTGAACAGACTATATTTTTGGGATGAACTGTTCTACTATGAGAGCTTCGGTCTGTTTGCTGTGCTGATTCTGGTACAGTTGGCGGCCACCGGCGCAGCAGCGTTCCGCTTTTACTACAAACAAAGAAAAGGCTGAATAGAAAATAGGTATCATCAATCAAAAATATCATTGGAGGTATAACTTATGGAAAAAGAAACAATGGGAACTGTAATTTCAGTTATAAAACAATGGTGGTTAAAAGTGAATCGTAAACCTGCCCGCGTTCATGCGATGGATGGCGCAGCCTTTCCGCATATTATCAAGGTCAAATATACGATAGACGGTAAAGATTACATCTGCCGAAAATGGATTGGTGCAGGAAACAACGTTCCTGACAAGGGAACAACGATTAAAGTTACCTATTGGGAAGATAAGCCATCGAAAGCAAGAATTGAACTCTAATCAATAAATTTATTAAAATACGGAGGTGATGATGTGATGGGACATTAGCTGTTTTTGATATAGAAGAATCCGGCAAGCAGATTGGAGAAAAGTTATTTCTGCTTCTTAACGAGGAACAAAAGAATGCTCTAATGCAATATATTTTGGAACAAGGAGCCTGTCATGGAACGGTATTCAATTCCTGTCACACTTCCTTCGCAGCAAAGAAAAATCCTCTAACAGAAATACAGGAAGGCGAGCTTTATCTATGCCTGGAACACCGCACTGTCAGGGTTAGGGAACGGATGATCAACCTGACAAGTAAGGAGTTTGATATACTGGCATTGCTCATTGCCAATCCCAAACGTGTTTTTACTTACGAACTGATTACCGATTTGGTTTGGAAAGAGGATTGTGATTTCTATTCGAGAAAAGCGATTCATAATCATATAAGTAAGCTGCGTAAGAAGTTGCGCTTTGAACCGGATCTTCCAAACTACATTGAGAGTGTCGCCGGGATCGGCTATAAATTTGAACATCTATAACATGAACCCACAAATACGTATTTTTTCGTACTGCGCGCCTTGAGTGTTTCCTGATAGTTGACTTTTTTAAAAAAAGTGAAACACATCTCCATTGTATTTGCTCTTTTCCTTCATTATAATAATGATATATGAGGTGAGTAATTATGAAAGAGATAAATATTGGCCGTGTCCTAATTAAAAATCGTCATAAAAGAGGTATTACACAAGACGAACTGGCTACCCATTTGGGCGTTTCTAAAGGGGCTGTTTCAAAATGGGAAACGGGATCTTCATTACCAGATATTTTGCTATTGCCACAACTAGCATCTTACTTTGATATAAGCATTGACGAGTTGATAGGATATCAACCGCAAATGGAACAAGAGGATATTAAAAAACTGTATATCCGTCTTTCTAAAGATTTTTCTATGTTGTCCTTTGAGGAAGTCCTGGCTGAATGTCTTAAAATAGCAAAAAAATTTTACGCTTGCTATCCTTTATTATTTGAATTGGGCACACTTTTAATCAATCACACTTCACAGGCTTCCTGTCCTGAACAAGTGGAACAAATTATAGAAAAAGCCTTGGAGTGGTTTCATCGTGTAAGAACTGAAGCGGACGAGACGAATCTGCAAAAAGAAGCACTGCTAATGGAAGCGTTTTGTTTGCTTCAACTCCAACGCCCGTCTGAAGTAATTGATATTTTGGAACCAGTTAATATGCAATCTGGTTCTCCTGAGCCTCTTCTGGCTTCCGCCTATCGGGCAATAGGTAACGATCAAGAGGCAAAAAAAATTCTTCAGGTCGGAATATACAAGGAGATTATGACTCTTTTTAATTTGTTCCCGTCCTATTTGAATTTATGTCTGAATGATGCGGAGCAATTTGCAGAAACCTGTCAGCGATTTTATAAAATAGCAGATGTTTTTCAAATGAAAATGCTACACCCCGGTATTCTTTTGGGAATTTATATTACTATCGCTCAAGACTGGATGAAGCTTAATAATGCCGAACAGGCGTTGGACATCCTTTCACAATATACGGAACTGGCAGTCAGTAATATTTATCCATTGCATTTGCATGGGGACAATTTTTTTGATCTTCTAGATGAATGGTTGGACAGCGAACTTGTGTTACGATCCTTTCCGCCAAGAGATGAAACTCTGATCCGTCATAGTATGACACAAGCTCTTAATGAAAATCCTGTCTTTCTGCCATTGGCTAAAGATTCACGATTTCAGATGATGGTTAATAGACTGAAGGCAAGCGAGGAGGAAAAATAAATGGAAACTGTTACTATACAAAAACTATCCAAAACATACCCTAGTGGAAAAGAAGCATTAAAACAACTCTCGTTGACACTAAGTACCGGAGAGGTATTTGGTTTTCTCGGTCCAAATGGTGCCGGAAAGACGACAACCGTAAAATTGCTTACCGGAGTCCTGAGCCCGTCTGGAGGATCATGTGAAATTATGGGTGTCAATCCTAATATTCAGCCAGAAAAAGTGCATCTCCTTGCAGGGATTGTGACTGAACACGCACAGATGTATGACAATCTGACTGGTATTGAAAATCTGATGTTTTATGCTGCGGCTTTTGGCATGGAACAAAAAGGAAAATGGCGTGCTGAGTCACTACTCAAGGAATTAGAGTTGACAGAAGCGAAAGACCAAAAACTGGCGACCTATTCTACCGGTATGAGACAGAGGTTATCTCTGGCAAGGGCACTGTTACACCACCCGAAAGTTCTGTTTCTTGACGAACCAACTTCTGGCTTGGATCCGGAAAGTGCGCAGAATGTCAATCAAATGATACACAATCTGGCTTGCAAAGAGGGAATTACTGTTTTTCTCTGTACCCATCAGCTTCGGTATGCACAGGAAATCTGCACACGCTACGGACTGATTGATCAGGGGATTCTTTTGGCCTCGGGTACAATAGATGAATTACGCGCTCGGGTATTTACTTCAAAATCGCTTCGTATCTGTGCGTCAGCGGTTCCTGACAAGCTAAACTTTGTTAAATGCGGAATCAATGAGTTTGAAACCCAAATACAAGATAAAAAAGAAATCCCTTATTTGGTACGAAAGATTGTAGAAGCCGGTGAGGATATCTATTCTGTAAATCTTATAGAACCCACTCTGGAAGATATTTATTTTACCCTGACTGCCGGCAGGAAGGAGGATTGATGATATGAAAGCTGCTATGTATGCAATTATCAAAAAAGATTTTCGCATTATTGCAAGTAACCGTAGACTATTTCCTGCTCTTTTTATTGTTCCTTTAGTGCTGACTATTGTATTGCCGTCTATTTTTGTCATTACCATTCATTTTGTACCGGATGATCCGGATATTACAAAGTTACTGTCACTGCTTCCTGAAACTGCCCGGATGGAAAGCCTGGAGCTTACGCTTTCTGGCATGATCTTAAATTATATACTTCCGATTTTTTTCCTGATAATTCCTATAATGACTGCTTCTATCATGGCAGCCAGTGCATTTGTAGGAGAAAAGGAACGGCATACGCTTGAAACATTGCTCTATTGTCCACTTACTCTCAAACAGATTTTTCAAGCAAAAGTATGGGCTTCTTTCCTTTTAAGTATGCTTGTCTCTGTAATCTCATTTGCGGCTATGTTTCTGGTTATAGAAACAGAATTATTTTTCTTGGCAGGTAGGCTGCTGATTCCAAGCGTAAGCTGGTTGGTTGTTATACTATTGCTTTCACCTGCAATCTCACTAATTGCCATTACACTGATTGTCCGGGGATCTGCCAAAGCGCAGAGCGTAGAGGAATCTCAGCAGGCTGCCGTTTTTCTGATTCTTCCGGTGATTCTGCCCATAGCGGGACAATTTACAGGAGTCTTTTTAATGAATGTCTGGATTCTTCTCGGACTCGGTGTGATATGTGCAATACTTGCCTGGTTCTTATTGCAAAAATCTATGGGACGGTTCACCTATGAAAAACTTCTGCAATAAAAATCGTTACAAATGGTTTTGAGCTTTGTGATTGTTTTCGCAGATAAAAAGAAAACTCTAGCTACATTGATTGTTGTTAAGAGGAAAAAAGGATGGTGATGTGATGGGACATTAGCTGTTTTTAATATAGAAGAATCCGGCAATCAGATTGGCGAAAAGCTATTTCTGCTTCTTAACGAGGAACAAAAGAATGCTCTAATGCAATATATTTTGGAACAAGGAGTCTGTCATGGAACGGTATTCAATTCCTGTCACACTTTCTCCGCAGCAGAGAAGAATCCTCTTACAGAAATACAAGAAGGCGAAATTTATCTATGTCTGGAACATCGTACTGTCAAGGTTCGCGAACGGATTATCAACCTGACAAGTAAGGAGTTTGATATACTGGCATTGCTCATTGCCAATCCCAAACGTGTTTTTACTTACGAACTGATTACCGATTTGGTTTGGAAAGAGGATTGTGATTTCTATTCGAGAAAAGCGATTCATAATCATATAAGTAAGCTGCGTAAGAAATTGCGCTTTGAACCGGATCTTCCAAACTATATTGAGAGTGTCTCCGGAATCGGCTATAAATTTGAACATCTATAACATGAGCCCACAAGGTGTCATCTTCTCCTTGTGGGCTTGCTTTTTGCAGCATATATTCTAAGAGCAGAATATGTAGAAAATTGTGAATATAAAGAGTAAAAAGCGAATGTCTGCGGACTGATACAGGAAACATAATCGATATAATTTTCTCCCAAGGAGGTATCAAGCAGCCGATTCAGGCTCCTCCTTGATGGGAGGAAATGCCTATGCGTCTATGCAACACAGATCCGCAGATAAACTGCTTTACATTCAGTCACCTATACGTCGTAGTCCAGCTCGTATGGATTGCGGCGTTTTTGGTTTCGACAAAATTTGAGCATTTTCGCTGTCAACCTCCCGGAAAAATTTCATACTGTTGCTTTGGCGCGCCTATTCTTTGTACGGGCGCGCTTTTTTGTACCCTTTTTTTAATCAGAAAGAGACTTAGACCTTATCGCTGCCGCAGCCCACCCTCTGATTTCGATTTTTGCCATCAACTCAAACATCGAAATTGGAGGAAATTACTATGAAGAAAATCAATCTTCGGGATTATTACCCGTATTATACACAGGACATGATCGTTGAGGTGCCGGATGAAGTTGCTTTGTTGCTTCGGGAATACATGTTGCTGGAGGAAGCCTATCGGATTCGTACATACCGTTATAAAGCATTTTACTCTCTGGATCGAGACGAAGGTATTGAGCGTGAGATATTGCAAAAACCTCTTAACCCGGCAGAAATTTGGGAACAGCGTCAAATGACGGAGTTGATTTATAAAGGTCTTTCCAAACTTCCGGTAAAGCAGCGCCAACGGATCTATGCACACTTTTTCCTTGGCATGAGCAAAGCAGATATTGCCAAAGCGGAAGGAACACACAAAAGCCGGATCACCCGTTCTATCGAAGCCGGATTGCGTAGTCTGGAAAAATATTTCAAAGAAATTTTATAACAGACGGCAACTTTGCCCCTAAAAATGTACTGAATAGTAGAGGGACATATTCGGCGGGACAAGCTGGACGGGTGTGGTAAGGAAGCATATACATCCTCCCACCCCAACTGCAATATCAATTTGTCTGCCATGCCCCTTGCTTGTTCCTTGCTACGAAAATAAAACTCGTAGCCAAAAACTGAACCTTGACAACAAATGTTTTCAACAATTATGAAAGCATCACTATAAAGCAGTCACAGTATTGGCTGCCTGTAGTGAGAGATTGATCGTATTTAAGAAAGGCTAGCTTTGAGCTTCCACATGATAACCATGTTTTTCCAATTCCCGTATATAACGAGAAAGCTGTTTTTGTTCACAGTGCTTACGTCTTGTTTCAAAACAGGATTCGTCAAATAGAGTTCCTTGTTTTAACATTGTGTAGATGATGACAAGAAGTTTTCGGGCAAGTGCGACAATCGCTTTTTTGGCTCCTTTTTTCTGTTTGATTCTCCAGTACCATGCCGAAAGATAAGTGTTGCGTTTCCCTGCAATCACCCAGGCAATTTCGCAGAGCATACTTTTTATGTAAGGATTGCCTTTTGTGACAGAGGTGCTTTTTCGTTTTCCAGCACTTTCGTTATTACCTGGGCACAAACCGGCCCATGAGCAGATGTGTTCCGCAGTTTTAAACGGCTTCATATCAATACCGATTTCAGCAATAATTGCACAGGAAGCAGTTGTGCTTATTCCATAGATGCTATTCAACTGCTCAACCTGCAGGGCAAATGGAGCCATATCTTCCTCGAGACTCGTTTCAATTTCAGCAAGATGTTTCTTTAAAGAATCATAATGAGTCATGAGAATCCTTAAAAATGCCTTTTGGTGTTCTGACAGTGTTCCGTTCACGGACATGAGAATTTCATCAATACGGTTTCTGGTCTTGGTTTTGAGACAAGAATCTAAAGCAGTTTTATCAATCTGCCCATGTTCAACTAAATGCAGAATGATGTTTCTACCCGAAGCGCCAAAAATATCAGAAATAAAGGATGATAGACGGAAGCCGGAACTTTGTAAAAATTTCTCAATCCTGTTCTTCTGTGACGTAATATCGCGGATGACACTCTTACGGTAACGATTTAGATCGCGGAATTCCCGAATCCTTTTTTCGGGAATAAAACTTCCGTTCAAAAGTCCGGCGCGAAGCAAGGTGGAAATCCATTCGGAATCCCGCATATCGGTCTTTTTGCCAGGAACATTTTTCATATGGCGTGCATTTACAACAAGCAGGGTAATGTCACCAGAGAAAGCATCCTCCAGTATTTCATAAATCGGCATCCAATAGATACCGGTGCTTTCCATAGCTACATGATGGCAGTTTTTAGAAACGATCCAATTCCGTAATGCTATCATATCCGGAATCAATGTAGAAAACTCACGGATTTCAGAACGGGTTGGCTTGCCCAGAGGACCAGTCAGGATACATGCAACAATTTTTTCTTTGTGGACATCCAGTCCACAGGAAATTTCCAGAAGGTCTTTCATACAGAACAACTCCTTTACTATAGAATTGGCAGGAGATTTGCCCGAGATAATACGGACTTTGCTACTCGTGCTATTCATAAAAGGTGCGACAATATGCTGTGCTCAAGGGCAAATCATTTACGTTGACAAACGGGGTGCAAATCCTCCAAGGTGCAATCAAACTTAATCCTGCCTAAGACTATTGTAAGGCAAAAAGAGAAGTGAAAAAAGTAGTGGAGTCAGTATCCTATTTTCATTATAGGCTGAGATAAGCTTTCATGATTCGTTGACAACCGAATATACGCTGTTACAGGTACTTCGTTCTGTGTTCCGAGCGGCAGATGGGGCGGCGCGGTGACAGGCGGCCTAAGGAGGTGATGAATCCAGGCTGTCCGAGCGATAAACGCAACCTACGAAACCGGCTATGGCAAGCCAGACGCGATAACGACACAGATCATAATGGTACTTCTTCACGGCTTCCTAAAGACTTGGGGAGAGCTCCTGCGGCGTTTGCTTGCTCTGGCAAAGCGGCGGCGTATGCGGGACTATGATGCGGTGACGCTATCCGCAACCTGTAACAGCCCCGTCCTTATAACAGAAGGACTTGCCGGGGTGCGTGGCAAATACGGCAGTAAAATCGAAATCAGATATAATGGGCCGGATTTATGTGTGTAATAACCATAGATCCGACCTATTCATGTGGTTTTGATAACACAGTTTTCGGAAGGGAGTTGATACTATGGAATTGAACACCATTGTCAGTGAAGTGGGTACGCTGGTAGACATTCGGGATGTCTCTGTCAACAAAGAACTTTCCCGTGATGAACGGATTGCAGAATTTGTTCAGCAGATAAAAAATCCATACCATTTTAAGTGTGGCCGTTTTACTGTACAGGCCAGCTTTTCTGCTGAAGGTGCTACCCTGGAAGAATGTATCAAGGGTATTTTACGATAGGCGCAATTTTAAGAAAGGGGCTGACTTTTCCGTAAAAGCATGGTAGAATAAGAATCGGAAAAGGAATTGAATATGGACTAACCACACTTCTTGAATTGCGGGGATTTTTCTGTGCAACGAAAGGAGTGTTTTTTTATGCAGGTTTACAAAGCGATTAAGTACATCCGTCTTTCTTACACGGATGATAAAACAGTAGAAAGTGACAGCGTTGCTAACCAGCGGCGCCTGATCGATGACTACATAGCCCGACACCCGGAAATTGAGGTTGTGGCAGAAAAAATTGACGATGGTTATAGTGGTGTTTTGTTTGATCGCCCAGCATTTCAGGAAATGATGCGGATGATCGAACAAGGCGAAGCTAACTGCGTGATTGTCAAAGACCTCTCCCGCTTAGGTCGTGAGTACATAGAAACAGGCCGTTATATGCGCAGGGTATTTCCAGCCTATGGAGTGCGTTTTATCGCAATTAACGATAATGTGGACACGGAAAATGACGCTGCCGATGATCTCACAGTTTCTGTCAAAAACATTATGAATGAGGCTTACTGTCGGGATATTTCCGTTAAGACACGGAGCGCCCTGGAAGTAAAACGGCGCAGCGGGGATTTTGTAGGTGCTTTTACCATCTATGGTTATGTGAAAGTCGGCGATAAACACAAGAGCCTGGAAGTAGACGAATATGCTGCTAATGTTGTGAGGGATATTTTCAGAAAACGGCTGGAGGGATTCAGCGCTTCCCATATAGCGGATGAACTGAACCGATTAGGAATTCTTTCGCCTTTAGCGTATAAGCGCAATCACGGAATGCCTCATGCAAAAGGTGGCTATACAGACCGAAAGGATTGCAAATGGTCTGCAACTACAATCATCCGCATTTTACAGGATGAAACTTACACCGGAACACTGGTCCAGGGCAAACAGACAACGCCCCATTTCAAATTAAAAGAGCGTGAGGACAAACCTTCTTCGGAATGGATTCGTGTGGAGGGAACCCATGAAGCGATCATACAAAAGCACGATTTTGATCTGGTGCAACGGCTCCGCAGGATTGACACAAGGACTTCTCCCAAATCGGATAAGGTTTACCTGTTTTCCGGTATTTTGATCTGCGGCTGCTGTGGCTGCCGTATGACCCGCAAGACGAACCGCTATAAAAATAAAGAGTATCACTATTATTACTGCCCGACCGGCAAAAAGAATGGCTGCACATCGTCGGTCATGCTGAAAGAGTCGGATCTGATTGAATGTGTACAGGACAGTTTGAAAGGACATATTGAAAATGTTGCTTCTCTGGATGCCCTGCTGTCCAGTATCAGCCAGGAACGGATCAACCGAGAATTGGCGCAGGAATATGCCGCACAGATTAGAGTAAATGAAAAGCGTGTGGCACAGACCGAGGGCTTTAAGGCAAAACTCTATGAAAATCTGGTGAGTGGAATTCTGACAAAGGAAGAATTTCTCTCTTATAAGCGAAAATACAATGCAGATATTGAACTGTTCCAAAAGGCAATCGCTGAATGGAACGATAAACTTACAGATGTATTGGAAAACCGAAGTGAACGAAACCGTTGGATCAACCATTTTATGAAATTTTCTACTATGGAGGATATTGACCGCCGGGCAGTCATGCAGCTTATCCGAAGCATACGGGTCATGGGTAAAGATGAACTGCATATTGAATTTAATTACCAGGATGAATATCAGAAAGCAATCTCTTTGGCGGAACAGATTGCTACAAAAAATGAAGAAAGGATGGTGGGCTAAATGGCAAGAAAAAGCAGAAAACAGACGGCAGCGCCTATGCCGGCACCATCTTTATATGTACATGTGGCTCTGTATATCCGTCTTTCTGTGGAGGATAACAAAAAGCGGGGCTGCTCAGTAGAAAATCAAAAGCTGGTACTGAATGACTTTCTTTCAAATAAACCGGACTTCGTTGTGTATGATACCTATATCGACAACGGAGCGACAGGGACAAATTTTCACCGCCCTGGATTTCAGCAAATGCTATCTGATATTGAAGCAGGCCACATTAACTGTGTGATTGTTAAGGATCTTTCCCGATTAGGGCGAAATTCTATTGACACGGGTTATTATATCGAACAGTATTTCCATGCTCATAATGTTCGCTTCATTGCTGTTACGGATCAGTTTGACACAGCGGATTCCGGAAATCTTCATGGCGGTATCATGCTGCCTTTGAAAAATATGATCAATGAAGCCTATGCTCTGGACATTGGACGAAAAATCAAAGCACAAGCGCGGCAGGCTATGAAAGATGGCGACTATATTGGTGCACGGGCACCTTACGGTTACAGGAAAGACCCTGATAATTGCCATAAACTTCTGATTGATGAAAATACTGCCCCTGTGGTAAAACAGATTTTTGAATGGGCACATGAGCATGTGTCTCTGAACCGGATTGTCCGCAATCTAAATGAGATGGGGATTCCGGCACCGAGCCATTATAAAAAGACCACTGGCGAGATTACCAGTCCGGGCCTGATTGGAAGCGGCAAATGGCAGACCCGTACAGTGATGAAAATTTTAGAAAGCGAAGTCTATACAGGCGATCTGGTGCAAGGAAAAACAAAGATTGTAGATCATCAGCAGGTCAAGGCTGGAGAAGATAATCTGATTATTGCCAAATGCACCCATGAACCGATCATTAGCTATGAATTGTTTCATGCAGTTCAGGAATACAGAAAACAGATCTGTGAAGAAAGCAAAGCAACTCAAAAACGCCCCTACACGCCAAACATTTTCAAAGGCAAAGTGTTCTGTGCTGATTGTGGCAGAAGCCTTCACCGGCAACGTGCCGAGCGCCGGAAAGGTCCCGATACTTATTGGTTCCACTGCCTTACAAACAGCCGGGTAGAAAAAGATAGCTGCAAAGGCGCAACGATGCAGGAAAAGGAACTGATTTCTACTGTTACGGCTATTCTTGAAAAAGAGCTGACAGTTGCGCTGGGAATGTCGCTGCCACTCTTTCAGTTGGAGGCAAGACAAAAACAGGAAAAAGATAAGCTGAAAATTCAGATGTCTGCCAAACGGCAGGAAATTGAAAAAACACGCCGACTGATCCGTGGTCTATATGAAAATTTTGTGCAGGGTATTTTGACAAATGATGAATACTTTGAATTGAAGGCGGATTATGAATATGCTATCAATGCTCTGTCTGGTGAGATTGAGGTATTTGAAAAATCTATGGACTCCCTAGACAACCAGCTTGCCCGATACCGTGCAATGGAAAAGGATGCAAAAACACTGGCACAGGATCATGTGCTGACTGCAGAACTGATCGAACGGCTCATTGAACGAATTGAGATCGACCACGAGCGGAATATTCATGTAACCTTCCGTTTCAAAAATGAATTTCAGGGAAAGGCGGTGGAACCGTGCACAACTATGTGATTGCCCTTTATATCCGTCTTTCTGTGGAAGATTTCAAAACCGAAAGTTTGAGTATACCAAATCAAAAACTGATTCTTCGTGAAAAAGCTATGTCTCTGCCGGAATGGGATAACAGTGAGATTTTGGAATTTATTGACAATGGTCATACAGGGACAAACTTTGAGCGTCCGGCGGTGCAGGAACTTTTAACAATGGTTCAGGCCGGAAAGATCAACTGTATTATTGTAAAAGACCTTTCCCGATTTGGACGTAACAGCATTGAAACCGGCTATTTTATTGAGCGGGTATTTCCTCTTTACCACACCCGTTTTATTTCCGTCAGTGATGATTTTGACACGGCTAATTTCAAAGGTGATACCGGAGGGATTTGATGTTAGAATATAAATAGTACAAAATAAACATGACCATTTTCAATAAATATTATATGATAGTCATAGATCAAGAGAGGAGAATGGTTATGGCAAGAGGTACAAGGTATTCACAAGAGTTTAAGGAAGATGCAGTAAGATATCGGTTGGAGCATCCTGAGATTGCGCTTCGTAAGTGTGCTGAAAATCTTGGAATTAGTGAATCAGCACTAAAGACTTGGATGAAATCAGCAAAGGAACATGAAGGAACTGTTCCTACTCGTGGTTCAGGCAATTACGCAAGTGATGAAGCAAAAGAAATCGCACGTCTGCAACGAGAATTACGCGATACAAAGGATGCACTTGAAGTGTTAAAAAAAGCAATCGGTATTCTGGGAAAATGACAAAAACTCTTTACGCTGCTACATCTAAATATGTAGAAGAAATTAACAACCTGCCTGTGAAACGTCAAGTTTCTGTCAGCGGGATACTGAAAAAATTGGACGTTTCACGATCTGGTTATAATGCATGGAAGAAGCGGGTTCCTTCGGACACGTCTATTCGTCGAACTGTTTTAAAAGAAAAAATCCAAAAGATTTATGATGATTCACATCAAAACTATGGTGCTCCTAAAATTGCAGCTGAATTGCGGAAATCCGGAGAAACTATTACTGAAAAAACAGTGGGAAATTATATGCGTCAAATGGGAATAAAAGCGCAATGGATCAAACCGTATACTCAAACAACCATTGATTCTGATCTAAGCCAGAAACTAAAAAATATTTTGAACGAAAAATTTAATCCAGAACATCCAGATGCTGTATGGTGCTCAGATATCACTTATATTTGGACATATGAAGGATTTGTATATCTTACCAGTATTATGGATCTATATTCCAGAAAAATCATTTCCTGGGTACTAAGTGAGACGTTGGAGGCATCTCATGTAGTAAAATGTATTGAAAAGGCAAAACAGTCCAGACATATTGAAAATCCGCTTATTTTTCATTGTGACAGAGGATGTCAATATGTATCAGAAGCATTTCACAAGGCAACGGAAGGAATGATTCACAGCTATTCCAAGAAGGCTTATCCTTGGGACAATGCTTGCATAGAATCGTTCCATGCCCTTTTAAAACGAGAGTGGATTAATCGTTTCAAAATTTTCAATTATACTCATGCATATAAATTGATTTTTGAATATATCGAGACGTTCTACAACACCGTCCGTATTCATAGTCATTGTGGATATTTATCTCCAAATGAATATGAGGAACAATATCTAAAAAATCTGGAAACGACTGTAACAAGCTTAGCAAGTTAACAATTACATAAAAAGAGAAAATTGGTTGTATTTAATTTGTACTTTTTCTTGACATAAGACCAATTGATATTGCTTTCAAGTATCTTATTAGCGAGTGTTATAGTCGGGATATGTCCATGAAAACCAAAAGTGCAAAATACGCAAAGATGCGTCGTGGAGAATATCAGAGTGTCATCTGTCCTTACGGCTATCGCAAGAGTGCAGACGGACGTATGGAACCGGACGAGGATGTTGCCCCGAATGTGCAGATGATATTTCAATGGGCGTCTGAAGGCAACACCGCAGCCGAGATAACAAGAAAACTGTATGCCATGAATATCCCCACCCCTGGGGAATATCGCAAACTTAAAGGCAAGGACTATTACAATGTTTCCCGAACAAACGGCGTTTGGAGTACATCAACGGTCCTGCGTATTTTAGAAGATCAAAGATATATCGGTACCTATGTAATTGGCAAGAGAAAGGTAAAAGAGATTGGCAGCCGACATACACAGTTAAAGGATGAAAGTGAGTGGTTCAAAATACCGAACCATCATCCGGCTATTGTAAGTGTGGATCTATTTGAGAAAGCCAATGCTTCAATTAAGCGTTTCTCTCTGTCAAATAAAAAGCCGCGTGATTATCTGCTCCGTGGTAAGGTATTCTGTGGATGCTGCGATCATGCAATGGCTCTACGAAATGATGCGTGGTTTTATTGCCGTCATTCCGAGGTGGCTGAAACGCTTCCTTGTCATGGTGTGCGCATAAAGATGGCAGATCTGGAGCAGGTTGTATTTGAAACAATTCGGGCTCAAATGTGTCCGGCATTGGGAATTGATAGCAATAAGGATAAATTGGATTTGCAGACAGTCCAGCAGGCCGAACATGAAGAAAAACTCCGTTCTATTCAAGACAGCAAGCGGCATCTTTATGAGCAGTATGCACTCGGAGAGATTGATTTGGAAACCTATCGGACACGAAAAGCGGTTTATGATACGGAACTGGTACAAGCCAAAAATGTTCATGCTGTCATCACTGCACAGACAAAGCAGATAAAAAGTGATTATGAGATTAAGCTGAAACAACAGGAAATTGTGCAGGAAGTCGGAAACGCCAACATGCTGACAAAAGCTCTGATTGACCGGCTTATCAACAAAGTTTACGTCTTTCCAGGAGATCGGATTGAGATTGAATATGCAACACAGGATTTCTTAGAAACTAAGGAATCTGAAAAGGAGGTATAACCGTGAACACCCATTTGAAACAGCTATGGGCAGCTATGAAGCTGCCCGAAAAACTTCAAAAAAAGTTATAAATTTTTTTGTCGTGGGCTTGACATACGGGTGTCTGAGTGCATGAATTTTGATACGGTGTACGCCTGCCAATCCAGCAAGTTTTTCTAATGCCCGTGGGAGGGTGTGCTTACTGGTGGGAATCCCATTATAGCTTAGTACAAGGTCGCAGTCCTTTAAAACCTTTTGCTGTACTTCCTGCCATGCTTTTAATTCTTTGATGGTATCTGTGTCAATATAGATAGTGCGAATACTGGCTTGCGTCTTTGGCTCCACAAATTTGTATTCGTCCATTGTTTTATAGTACAGCGTCTTCGTTATACTTAAAAGTCCGGTTTCAAAGTTGATGTCCGACCATTGCAGGGCTGCGGCTTCTCCGATTCTCATTCCGGTCATAAACAGGAGCCAGTATGAAATGAAAAGGTAATGTTCGTAATAATCTCCCTTGTAGAGCAGGGAAATTACCTTTTGAAATTCATCCAGTGTCCAGAAATCCACTTTTGTTTTCTTGCTCTTGATGTTTCCTATCATTCGTGATGGATTTTTCTTTGCAAGACCGAGAACAACTGCTCTGTCAAAGGCAATAGAGAGCATACCCTGTACAATACGGATATAGTTTGGACTAAATTCTTTTGCGAGTTCAAGCTGCCAGTTCTGGACGTTAATGGGTTCTATCTCATCCACCGTCATTTTGTAAAAGTATGAAAAATGCTTCTGAATGGTAGAACGGCGGTTCAGATAGGTGCTTTCCTTTACTTGTGTTTTATACCAAGGAAGATAAGTTTCCTCAATAAACTGTTGAAAAGATAGCTGCTGTTTCTTTTCTGTTAATTCTTCTGTAGATGTCAGCATAAGTTTTGAATATGCTTCTCTGGCTTCTTTTTTTGTCTTGAATCCGCTTTTGTATTTCTGAATCTGTTTTCCGGTAATCGGATGAAAACCTAAGTTTGCTCTAAAATAATAAGTTCCGTTTTCTGCTTTCTTAATAGGGTCTTTTGCCATGATTTCACTCCTTACATAAATGTGCAAGAAGTACAATCAGTTTGATTTATCAGTAAAAGTAATCCCTAGCAATTCTTCCACAGCTTCTCTGGGAACCCTGTCCAGTTTGCGTGACTGATAGTAGGTATGCCCTTTTGAAATCATAAGTTTTTTTGCTTCTCTTATGATGTCTGCTGCGAATGAAGTTCCATAACCCAGTTCTATTAAGTCTTTTTTTGTTACTGTAATCATGTTCCTCCTTTCCATAGACCAGATATGGAACCCTCAATATCTGTCTATATTATATCAGATTTTGTGGCAAAAGTAATATTAAGATTGTATTTCCTGCAAATACCTAAAATGAAAATTTAAATTCCACTTCTCCAAAGGGCGGTGGAGTTTACTCTTGCACAGTTGATATTTACTCATGCATACTGATATGATACTTTAATCGTCCTTCTGACAGCAGTAGAAGGAGTTTGACTATGAGTAAATATATCCCAGGCAACCAGAAGCATCTCACCATAGAGGATCGTATCTATATCCAGAATGAACTGGATAAGGGTACATCCTTTAAAGATATTGCCCGCTTTCTCTGTAAGGACCCTACTACGATTTCAAAAGAAGTGAAGGCCAGAAGAGCCTCCGATTGGTTTCACAAAGGGACTTTTCTTAATGCGAAGAACTTCTGTACCAAGCGTTTCCGTTGTAAGAAAACGAATGCCTGCAATAAGATCCTTCTTTGCGGCGTTAAATGTGCTTCCTGTCCCACCTGTAACCAGACCTGTCCGGATTTTCAAAAAGAACGCTGCAGCAAACTTGATCGGGCTCCCTACGTCTGCAATGGATGCAGTAAAAAGATCAATCATTGTACGATTGCCCACAAATATACCTACAATGCCAGGTTCGCTGATCGGAAATACCGGGAGTGTCTCAAGGATTCCAGGTCCGGAATCGCTATAACCAGACAGGAACTCCACAAAAAGGATAAGATCATCACTCCTCTGATCGATCAGGGCCAGTCTCCTTACCATATCGTTGCAAACCATCCGGAATTGAATCTTTCCGTCCGCAGCGTTTACAACTACCTTGATATGGGACTTCTGACTGCCAGAAACGTTGATCTGAAACGTAAAGTGAAGTTTAAACCCAGAAAAGTCCATAAATCACAGATATCTGACCGCCGTGTCTTTAATGGCAGAACTTACGCTGATTTTCAACAGTTGCACCTGGAATCTTTTGTAGAGATGGACACCGTCCACTCCGCTGTTGGTTCCTCTAAAACACTGCTTACCTTCTTTTTTACAAGGGAAAAGCTGTTTCTTGCGTTCCTCATGAACCGGAATACGGAAGGATCTGTACGACTCGTTTTGGACCGTTTAGAAAAGCGTTTTGGTACCTTCGATTTCCTGACTCTGTTTGAATATATCCTCACCGACAGAGGCGCTGAATTCGGTGATCCTGATTCTCTCGAAACCGGTGTTACCGGTATCCAGAGAACCAACATTTATTACTGTGATCCCATGAGAAGCGGACAGAAAGGCGGCATTGAACAGGCACACACCATGCTCCGCATGATACTGCCGAAACGAACTACCTTTGAATTCCTGACTCAATGGGATGTGAATCTAATCACCAGCCACATCAACTCAACACCGCGGGAGAGTTTGAATGGGCGTACACCGTATGATGTCGCCCTGGAGGCTTTTGGGGAAGACGTCTTAAAAGCATTTCAGCTTAGGCGTATTGACCCTGACAAAGTCATCTTAACACCTAAGCTGATCCGCTATAACCACTAACCCATGAAGAAATCTGCTGTCAGACTGGAAGTAAACTTTTCACATTTTTCAAATGTGGCTGGTGGAATTTAGTCGTGCACACCGACCTCCAGCAGCTTGTTTGCCATACAGAAAAACAGAAAATTTCGCCATAGATTACTTGTATTATAGCATAGATTCCGCTTTTCTTCTTAAAAATCACTAGATTATAAGCAACTTTTAAAAGAGCGGTGGAATTTACTGTTGCACTGGAATTTACTTTTTCAAGTCAGCTTTCCTGCAAATAGTTATTTGATTTTGAATGAAAAATTCTAATTCAAAATGGTATCTAAGCAAGCCGAACAGCTTTCGCTAAAGCTCATGGGAATCTCACCCCTGCATGGTTCTCATCCAGCCGTACCCTTTGCCAGCGGTGCTACATCATCACACGGACTAAGGCTGTACGGAAGTATCATTATCACAATAGAAAGGTCATGGCGGCAGCTCTGCGGTAAGCTACTTATGGAACGCTGGCAGGAATCGCTATCCGGTATCATCCCTCCTTTGGTGGGTTACGGCGTGCCAGCCCAACGGCTCTCTTTCTATCGAAACGTATTCGGCTGCTTTATGCTGCGTTGATTAGACGCTTTCTTTTTCAAGGAACAATCCGGCTTTGTCAGCCTGTTAAAATGCACTGGTGATAATGCACTTTAATAGACTGGCAAGCTCTGTCTGGGAAGCATGGGTTTGTCCACGCTTCCACAGGCGAGCGTTATTTCTAGTTTGGTTCCCTGATTTCAAAAGATAAAATCTTTGCAATCAGACGTGTTTCCATCCGGCGGCGTAGGGTCTCATCTACAACCATGTGGGTATTTCCATATTCGTCTTTCATGGGACGCATGGAACGGCTGGCAATAAAACCGCTGTAATGGCGTACAATCTGGTTGACTGCTTCAATATCGCCGTCCGTAGCTCTTACAATCACAGGAAACGGAATCATAGGGTGCTTTGCTGTCATGCTTCGTCCTCCATAAATTTTTTGATAAATTCCAGTCCGGCGTGTCTTCTTCTCTGGATGGTAGAACGGTTGACTTCCAGAATTTTTGAGATTTCCGTATCGTCAAATCCAAGAAAATAATATCGCAGGATAACGTCACGTTTCTTTCCGTCCAGACTTTCTAATGCTTCGGCTAACAGGCTGTTTTCAATGCGGACAGTAAATCCATCCATTTCAAAAGTATGGAAGTGGGATGGATAGGTGTCTTCGGAAGAAAACAGATTGACGGTGTAATCGTCCATATCACAGAACAGGGTTTCCCGTTTACACTGTCTGGACAACGCTTTGAGATAGTCTTTGCGTTCATCCTCCATAGCGACTTTACAGATATAATCAAACTGGTTCTCTATGGTTGTCTGAAATTCAGATGGCTTCATCATTGTTCACCCCCTTTCCAGCCTTGAAAGGGAGCGAGTTGATAGGAATTTCTGCTTCTTTCCCCCTTTTCGCTCTTAGTCCCGACAGGACAGGGGGTGCAGTTGCGTTTTGAAAAGAAAAATTTAAAAACTTTTTCTTCCAACTAAAAAAGCACGCAAACAGACGATATTTCTGTTTGTGTGCTTTGATAGTTCTTTCTATGTATTCTGAAAAACCACATTGAGGGTCAGAATTTTCTAGTGTAGGTAGATGGCTTTTTTTAACGGTTTACCGAATGTAGATATATTTAAGAAAATATTTTGCATAGCGGCTTCCTCCTGTAAGCCGCCGGAGCCTAAAAAAAGCTGACTTTAATACAACCTCCATATATTCTGGAAAAAAGAAAGACGGCGGCTTTTGTCAAACCGTCGTCTGGAAAGATTTATGAGATTTTGACGCAAGAAAAGTGTACTGCCAAATAACGGTTTTTTTTATTTCCGTTTCAGCAGCATAGTTTTATCTTTGATACGCATAATAGGAACTGTACAACTATACAATACGTTTTTCTATACCTGTCACTATTATAACAGGAACAGTAAAATGTATGGAGGTGGTGTATTATGCGTAAAAAAGAAGATAAATATGATTTCAGGGCGTTGGGGCTTGCCATAAAAGAAGCCCGTAAAAAACAGGGTTTGACCCCAATGTGGTCAACTTAAGCCCAGAATGCTGAAAATTCAACGATTCTGGGCTTATATTCTGGATTTTTTTATATAAATATCTTGACATATCCTCCTAAATATGTGGTTTATAGATTAAGCAATATTACGTTACCGGCGAAATATTTATCTATTCCAATACGTAGGAGGTATGCCATATGAATCGAACTAATATTTGTAAAAATATCGTCCAATCCATTAAAGATTATATCACAGATCAAGTTAAACTGGAACCCCATCGGGTGGAAAAACATTTTGTACGGCGAAGAAAACTTTCACTTTTGCAAGTTATTATTTATCTGTTCTTTTCTTCAAAAGCTTCCATGTTCCAGAATCTTTCACAGATCAGAGAAGAACTTGGCACACTTTCTTTTCCGGATGTTTCAAAACAGGCACTTTCCAAAGCCAGACAGTTCATTAATCCTTCACTGTTTAAGGAACTTTATTATCTTTCTGTTGATCTGTTTTACAGCCAGATCCCTTCAAGAAAGCTGTGGCAGGGTTATCATCTTTTTGCAGTAGATGGTTCCAGGATCGAACTTCCGAATTCAAAATCAACTTTTGATTTCTTTGGTGAAATGTCCAGCTATCCTGATCCAAACCGACGTTATACCATGGGACTGGCTTCCATAATTTATGATGTTCTGGATGATTATATCCTTCATGCATCTATCCATAAATTTCTTTCCTCTGAACGAGCAGCTGCATTAGAACATCTTAAAGTTCTTGAAGATATGGGACTATATAACAACAGTATTATTATTTTTGACAGAGGTTATTATTCAGAAGATATGTTCCGCTACTGTGTAGAGCATGGGCATCTCTGTGTTATGAGACTGAAAGAGGGAATCAATTTATCTAAAAAATGCAATGGTGATATGATTTCCATTCTTCAGGGAACTTCAAAAGAAGGTACTTCCGATGTACCTATACGTGTCCTTGAGATTCCGCTTGATGATGGCACAAAAGAATATCTTGCAACAAACCTGTTTGATCCTGCTGTTACAAAAGATATGTTCCGGGAACTTTACTTCTACAGATGGCCTGTAGAACTTAAGTACAAAGAACTAAAAAGCCGCTTTGCCATGGAAGAGTTTTCCGGTGCTACTGCAGTGTCTATACAGCAGGAATTTTATATAAATATGCTTTTATCGAATCTGGCCTCCCTTATAAAAAATGAAGCAGATGAGGAAATACAGATTTCTGCCAAAAGCACAAATAAGTTCCGTTATCAGGCCAATCGTGCATTTATCATTGGACGGATCAAAAGTATTGTTCCCAAAATACTCTGCGGACTGTTTGAGCTTTCAATTATTGAACAGTTATATACAGATGCTGTACGCTGCAGATCACAGCTCCTGCCCGGCAGGTCGTTTCCAAGGAAGAAATTGAAATCCAAGGGACGTTCACATTTTCGAAATAAAAAAGCTTCTTTTTAAAATAGAGCCAGCATTCATCAATAGGCTTATTTAAGTGCGGTCATTTTTATAAATCTTCTAGTTTCCAACAAAACAGCAACTGTTTTCTAGCATAAACCGATTTGTTTTGTAGTTTGCATTGGAGGCTATTCGCTAATATGCCCCTAAGTTGACGCTAGGTTGACCACATTGGGGTTTGACCCGTGAACAGGTGGGAGCAATGATTGAGATTGACCCACGCTATTTAACCAACATTGAGAATAAAGGGCAGCACCCAAGTTTACAGGTGCTTTACGACCTTGTATCTCTGCTGAATGTATCAGTGGATGAGTTTTTCTTGCCTGCCAGCAGTCAGGTGAAAAGCACCAAACGTAGGCAGTTAGAAAACAAAATAGACAATTTCACAGACGCTGACCTTGTTATTATGGAAAGCGTTGCAGATGGTATTGTCAAATCTAAGGAAGTGGGGGAAATGTAAATCCTCCACTTTTGTTTATAATTGCAGTGATATTAGAATTGATACTCTGCAATATTTTTGAAATCATTGTTCAACACATAATATACCTTATTTTTAGCAACGGAATATATAAAAGAAACTCTGGTTGCCCAAAGTCCTTCCTGACGTACTGACCTAAGTACATCAAAGGCGTTGGAAATAGAGAAGTTTTCTCCATATCCTTGCAGTAAATCCTTTGCCTTTTCATATCTGTTATCCCCAGATAAAACATATGGATTAGTCAATTCTGGTTTTAAAATGGAGTAATTTGTTATTAAGGAATATTTTTCTTTTTCCAAGCGATACCCAATCCCCGGTTCAATAATGAGAACACGCCCATTTCTATCCGAAAACATAGCCTGCATAGTAGTGTCAGGTGCATAAGTAATTTTCTTTTTTTTCACTATTTCCAATGAATCGTCAAAAGAGAGATTGCCTTTTATAAAGTTTTCTGTCAAATCAGCTATTGTATAGCATGATTCATTACTGCAAAATTGTGCATTGTCATTTCCATGTACATACAACAATGTGCCAACATTCCCATTTCTATTGATTCCGTGAAAAGAGTGGTACTTATTATCGGACATTTTTATCCCTATAAAAAAACGGTCTTTTTCGGCAATTACAGTATGTTCCCATTCAGAAAGGTCAATATCAAAATTGAACCCAACAATGGTTTCTTTTCCATTATACACAAATCTTGTACACATATTTGTATTTCCTTTCGTAAACTAATTTGAATAACATAAAAACTAATTACATTAGTAATTTTAAATATTGTAAGACTGTTTGTCAATACAAGAGTTCATTTTTTTTAACCAAATTATTGACTTCATTAATTTGATTACTTAAAATGAAGTAAATGATGTATAGAAAGAGGAAAATGAATATGCGAG
Organism: Blautia wexlerae DSM 19850; assembly: GCF_025148125.1. NCBI lineage: Bacteria > Bacillati > Bacillota > Clostridia > Lachnospirales > Lachnospiraceae > Blautia > Blautia wexlerae. Next base: position 4,270,724 of record NZ_CP102267.1, on the reverse strand, counting down.
TTACAAAAGCCGAAGTTATAAAAACTGCTTCTGATATGGCTGATAGAAATGGACTTCATAATGTTTCTTTGAAAGCTATTGCTGAAAATTTAGGGATTCGTACCCCCTCCTTATATAATCATATAGGAAGTTTGGATGAACTTCTTAGGGAGATAGCACATAGTGGTATGCGTACTATGAATGAAAAAATGATTCGTGCAGCAATCGGTAAGACAGGGGATTCAGCATTAAAATTAGTGGCAGTTGAATATCTTAATTATATGATTGAACATCCCGGTGTTTATGAAATAATTCAATGGGCTAGTTGGAATGGAACAGAGGAAACAGCAATCATTTTTAATGATTATCTATCTTTACTTAAAACACTTATTTGCTCATGTGGCTTTAATCCAGATAAGACCACTGAAATTTTGAACATGGTAACAGGTATGCTTCATGGTTATACAACTTTACAATTAAGATATGCTTTTTCTAATCCTGATAAAGTAAGAAAAGAATTATCCGAAGCAATTGACACACTACTATTGGGAGCTAATCAAAAATATAAAGACTACAAGAAATAACATATCGTGCAATGATGGGAGAATTTATTATCTATTATCGTGGAAAAATCGTTGGCGGTATATATGATGATAGGTTACTGGTAAAACCAACAAAGTCTGCAATTTCTTATATGCCAACAGTTACTTATGAAATTCCATACGAAAATGCCAAAGAAATGTTATTGGTGGAAGAAATTGATAATAAAGATTTTCTGACGGGGTTATTTAATGTGATGTATGATGAACTACCAACGCCAAAACCTAAAAAGAAAAAATAAACAGTTCCTAACTTGACAATTTCATATCCATACATACAAAGCAGTTAGTCTTAGGATTGACTGCTTTTTTCTTACCAAAATTATAGATTGGAGTAATGAAATGATATACTCTTAGAACTTTTTAACAAGATTATTGAAGCATAAAATTTTATTGTAGTGCTGATATGAGAATGATATAATTGGGATATGAAATATACAAATAAATCTGTTGAAAAATGAGGTTTCAAAATATGGCAAATGAATTATTGGAAAACTTGGATAGACTTCAGACAACTGAACTTGGCGTTATTCGAATTAAAAAGAACTTATCTTTGAATGTAGAAAACGTGATTGAATGGTGTAAAGAAAAAATCAGTCTTTCTAATGCGAAAATCATAAGAAAAGGGAAAAACTGGTATATAACGATTGATAATTGTATTATAACGGTAAATGCGTACAGTTATACCGTTATCACTGCTCACAAAGTAAAATGATGAATTTTTCTATAAAGGAATTAAATGCATTTGCAGTTATTGGGCAGGAAGTAGAACTGACTAATTATCAAAAAAAGAATATTCAGATTAGTACACAGTTTTGGAGAAAATTTAACAGTAGTTTGAAGAAATCATATCTTTCACAATCGGGAAATTGGGTAAAATATGCTTTTATGGAACGAAGAAATGGAAAACTTTATTATTTCTGTTCTATACCAAAGAGAACTATTCTTCCAGACAACTTTCTGTATAAAGAAATACCGTCATATAAATATTTGGTCGTGGAGCATATTGGTGCTATGGGGAAAATATATGAAACTTATAGAAAAATTTATCAGGAAATTATTCCTAATACACCATATACCCCTATAAAAAATATTATCCTGCACTTTGAAAAATATGATTACCGTTTCCATTGGAATAGAGATAATTCAGTTATTGAAATTTGGATACCTATTCAAGATTAGAAGCAATTCCATATCCATACACACAAAGCAGTTAGTCTTAGGATTGACTGCTTTTTAAAAAGACACCATTTAGGTGTAATGATGTCTTTTGGGTGTTATTTTATAGTCATATCAAGGCTCATTCAATCGTGGTAAATTAGTGGTAAAATGAATGGTTTTCTATACTCCAAAATGCTTGAAAGTATAGTGGTTATGCGAATAATCCAAAATTAGATATAAAATTTAATGATAAATTTTAAAAAGAGATACTTTATAAGAGAAACGTGCAAATCTCAAATGAGAAATGCACGTTTTTCTATAACTATTTCACAATCTTCCAGTTTTCCCCGTTCTTTTCCAGCACAAGGTCAAACTGCGATACCTGTGTTGTCATGGTCTGGTTATCCAGATATTTCACTGCAAGGGAAGCTGTCACCTGATTTCCGTTTCGATTGTAAACTGGATTCACCAGTTCCGAGAAAATGTATTCTTTCCCCACAGGTTTCAGTACGCCCTCATTCACATAATAGGTCAGCTCCTTTGCGGTTGCCGTAGGGTACAGCTTGAAAAAGGTAGTGAGAAATTCGTTGATTTCTTCCGTAGTGATGGAATCCACTGTACCGTCACTTTGTACCGCTTTCGGCGTATAGCCGGATTTTACGGGAACGCTGGTAATGGTTGGGTTCTGGATAATTGTCAGGTTTCCAGAGCTGTCCACATAGACCGTCACCTGATAGGCGGAACGGACAGTTTTACTGGATTCTCCCTCTGTGATACGCTGTTCCACCGTGTAGGTCACTTGATAATGCTGCTCCTTTTCTTCTGTGATTTCCCATATCTGGAAGTCAGTCAGGGCAGATGATACGGGGATGTCTTTTCGGACGGTATCTACATTCAGGGCTTGTAGCTCTCCGGTGAGATACCCTTTTAAAGCATTTGTCCGGTTGTCAATGGAAGCGGCGGACTGTTCCCATGAATAGTAGATTTCTGCGAAATTCTCCACAAAGTTTTCTATCTTGTGGGTGTCGAGGATTTGTTCCTCAATCACTTTCGTTTCATGGACAGTGTGAATGTCTATCGCCGTGAAATTCTTATAGACGGCAAACAGGAAGCTCACTGCCAGCAGCACCCACAGGGCAATCACGGTTTTCTTGTGGGTATTGACTTTGTAGACTTTCAGCTTCTTTTCTTTCTGCTTTTTCTGGTTTTCCTCTTTTCTAATCTGAATCATATCGGTTCATCCTTTCTTATTGTTTGATTCGTCCGGCTCCGGCAAGGTGCTGTTGCCAGTAGGAGCCTGTCAGGTCTGCGTAACCAATGGGATTTCCGGCATGGTACATCCGGTTATTTCCCACATACAGCCCCACATGGGTGATATAGGTTCCGGCATTGTAGGTGGAATGGAAAAAGACCAAATCCCCTGCTTTTGCTTCGGACAGGGGGATGTGCTGCGTCACATTGTACTGTTCCTGTGCTGTCCGTGGCAGGGCGATTCCTGCCTTGCCATAGCACCACTGCACCAGTCCCGAACAGTCAAAGGAAGTGGAGGGGGAATCGCCCCCGTACACATACGTCCAGCCCTCATACTTTAAGGCTTCCTCCATGATAGCCTGTACCGTTTCATCATCAAACTGTGCCACGGTCAGGTACTGCGATACCAAGAGGACATAGAACATATTTCCGTAGGAATACCGCCAGCCCCCGTTTTTCTCTACGGCAACAGGGTTGGTGTAGGTGACTTTCTTTCCGCCGGATTTGTCCCTTGCGAAGCTCTCTGCCAGTTCAAAGGTGTATTTTTTTCCGTGCCCTGCTACATAGTCTAGGAAACCACCGCCGTAGTTGTAAGACTGAATCACACTATTTAAATCACAGCCCTTTGTTTCTGCCGCTGCGAGCAGTTCCGAGAAATACTTGCAGCCTTGTTTGATGGATTCCTCTGTGCTAAGAGAGTTCGGGGGAAGCCCCAGAGATTCCGAGGACTGCATAACGTCTTCCAGTGTGCCGCCGGATTCCACCTGAATGATGGCGAGCAGCACATTTAAGTATTCCTCTATGCCATATTCCCTTGCATACTTTTCCAGCATAGGCTTATGGGCGAGGACTTCCTGTGATACGCTCACGCCCCCATAGATAAGGTTTCCGCCGCTTCCTCCGTCTTCCTCATCCGAGAAGACAATCACCACCAAAAGGAGCAGGGAGAACATCATCACGAACACGCCGGAACAGGCAAAGAAAAGGTGTCTTAACTTCATGGTTTCTCCCCTTTCTTCTGTTTGGCAGCCGCTGTTACCGTTTTTGTCCACTCCTTTCTGGCGGTGGTACGCCGGATGGTAAAGTTTGATTCTTTTACCGCAGGGGTAATCCGTTTTCTTTCCAGTATCACAGGAGCCGTGTCGTTCTGGACAGGTCTTGCCGGACGGGGAGCAGTCGGTGTGACAGTTGGAGCCGTCTTTTGTCTTTCCTCTGGTTTGTCTGGGAAAGCCGGAGGGACTATCTGTCGTTCTGTCCTTACAGGCGGTGTCTGTTCACGGTGGATGGAAGCTGATTTTACCACCGGAACCGAAGCCCGTTCTGCCACAGCCCCCTCATAAGAAACCTGTCCCCATTCCCTGATGGATGGGGAAACTGGCTGCATGGCTGGTTTTCCTGTATGAGCGGTATCTGCATGATGTCGGAAATTTTCTGGCTGCTTTGCAGTAACAGGGCGTTCATGGACAGGAGCCGCCCCTTTGGATGTTTCGGAAGCTCTCTGTTGCGGTTGTTTTGCCTGTTCCAGTTCTGCCCTGCGTTCTGCAATCGTCTGTCTGCGGCTTTCTGCCTGTGCATTTCGTTGTTCCGCTCTGGCAGTTCGGGTCTGGGTCACGCTGGAAGTAAAATCCCGTACTCCCTCTGATACCTGTGTTTTCCCGTGGTAAAGGGCGTACTTTGCATTGACGGGCAAATCCTTTGCCTGCTCCCGAAGCTGTCCGGCAGTATCACTTATCTTATCTTTGGTATCTGCCACCGTACCTACCGCAGAGCCAGCCCGTTTCCATACGGATTCCTTTTCCGGTGCTGCCTGTCCGTCTGGTCTGCTGTGGTCTGCCTGCGTCCGTTTGGAAGAGCCGGAGCTGGAAGCAGTTCTCTGGTCTGAGCCAGCCTGTTTTCCTGCATGGTAGGCAGCCGTTCCAGCCCCAAGAGCTGCCACAGAACGTCCTAACTTATGCTGTAAACGGTGCATATGGGCGTGCATGAGCATACGGGGTCTTCGCATGATACGGCTCCCCATGCTTTGGGAATCCCCACTCTGTAAGGAGAACATCCCCATCAAATCCCCCAGCTTGAAATAAATTCCGGCAAAGGTCACTATCTGCAAGAACGCCGTCAGGAAGAACGGGTATTCCCCAGACAGGTTGTAGAGCATGGTGGAAATGCTGAACGCTACTGTGATAATCAGGGTGATTCCGGCTCTGGTAAGGATGGTATTGAACAGCTTTGTAATGGCACGTTTTGACATCCCCTCAAAAGAGGGAACCATGCTAAGGAGGAAGCTCACAGGCAGGAACATGGCGTAGATGATAAAAAGCACCTGTGAAAAAATCATTATCCCCGTGAGCAGGAATACAAAAACGGAGATACCGATATTGAACATGAACAGGAAGAAGACGGTTCCCAAGCGGTTGATGGTCTTTGTGATGGTAAGGTTGGTATTTTCCCTGTCTTCGATTTCCTCCACCACGATTTCTTCCCTGTCCTGCCCGTTGTTTTCGTCTGGACTGGTTGAGAGCAGGTGTTCCACACGGTCAGCCCCAATACTTTCCACATCCGAGTTGCCGTATTGCAGCAGGAGCCACGGCTGTTTGACCTGAATGGAAAACAGGCTGTCCCGTATCAAATCCACGCTGTCTTTTCCCTGGCTTTCCGAGTTTGGCAGCACAATCTTTGTGCCAAGGGTCAGGCTGGCATTGCTGATGTCTGCGGAAAATTCATTGATTTTCCCGATATAATCAGGAGCATAGGCGATAAAGGCAGCGGACAGCACGAACACCACCACGAAATTCACAACGGCATGGATGGCTTTTGTGGTTTCCCGTTTGATAAGCCCTGTGTAGGCAACGTAAATCCCCACCACCAGAATGAGAATCAACAGGAACCCGATATAAAATCCCTCCGAGGATAAGCCGCCTGTGGTAACGCCTGCAAGGGTCTGCATATTTTTCCCAATGGAATCCGCCGTAGAGGAAATGAAGTCCAGCGAGTAGGCTTCCTGAATCAGATACCCCGTGGCGTTGGAAAGGTACAGGCTGATTGTCCAGATAAAATTTGTGATGGCATACAGCCCGTACATCACCTGTTTTCCGATACCGTCCAGCCAGTTCCACGGGAGCCAGTCCCATCCGCTGTCTACATAAAAATCAAGCTGGTAGTTGTCCAGCGGATATTTGCTGTATTCGTTGGCAGCATCCACCGTATCATCCACCAGTCCGGCAGCGTGGGCGGCTGTGCCGAAGACTGTTAGCAGCAGGAGAATGAGCAGGAGTGCCAGAAGCACTTTTCCTGCTATACTCCCGATTTTTTTAAAAGAGTTTTGTCCCTTTGTCCGGCAAGGGACAAGAGCTGTCCCCTGCTGGATGGGCTTTCTTATCTTCATTCCTCCACCTCTTTTCTTACGGGCGGTCTGGTATCAAAGGCATGGAACAGGTCTTCAAAGATAGGATGGAACTGTATCACGCCCACACGCCCGTACAAATCACTGATGAGGCACTGTCCGTTTTCCAAGTCACGGAGCCGCTTCTGGTTGTTTTCATCTTCGGAATCCACTCCGAAAAAGGCGAGGGTCTTTTTGATTTCGTTGATGTCCGTGGAACGGAACGCAAACTTCAAGCCCAGATTGTTTTTCAGTTTTTCATCCAGCAAATCGTCCGTGTTCTGAGTGACAAAATAAACGCCTGCGTTCATAGCACGTCCGGCACGAACCAGCTTCATGGAGAGGGTCTTGCCCTGTGCCACCTGTAAGAAGCTCCATGCTTCATCCAAATCCACAATCTTAAACACGCTGCGGTCAGTGTGGATGAAGTCGAGGGCAAAGGTACTGATTACAATGAGCATTGCCACGGAAAGCAGCTCCATTGTGGTGTATTCTTCAAACGAGGTTTCCTTATCCGGCAGCACCAAATCCGCCACCTGAATGATGTTGAGCTGCTTTTCAAGGCTGATGGACTGTGTGACGTCCCCATCCGAAAAGAGCAGGTGTGCAAAGTCATAGTCTGTAAAGGATTCGATATGGTCGGCTATGCTGGTGCTGATGGCGGTTCCCTCCGCCCGTAGTTCCTCAATCACTTTGAAAAGCCCCCGTTCTTCACTGTTTGTCACCGCACGGATGGCTTTCCGAAGAACAGGGAATTTCTCCCCGTCACGGCTGGAAATGCCGGTTAAAAAGGTCAGGATGTCGATTGCCAGTGATTCAGAATCTTTTGGGTTCTCCATAATCACATACGGGTCAAGTAAGCCCCTGTTCTGTTCCTCCGAAGTCAGGTTTACGATATTGATTTCATGGGCGATTTCCGGCAGGGTTTCTTTCCAGCGTCCCCGTTCCGCTTTCGGGTCAACAATGAGTGCCTGTGCCCCAAACAATACGGAATAATAGACAATCATGTTGTTACTGAATGATTTTCCACCGCCGAGGGAGCCGACAAAAGCGGCAGCAAGGGCGTTGGTGACGGAGCCTTTTACCCCCTGACTGGCAAGGGCAGGCTTTAAGTACACGTTTCTTCCTGTATCAAGGCTGTACCCGATATAAATACCCTCCGTTTCTCCTAACATCTGGGTTGCCCCGAAGCCAAGACCAGCGAGGAAGTCGCTGGTGACATACTGGATGTAATCGTTCAGATACCGTTTGCTGGCAGGGAGAAATTCCCCATGCAGCCCCAGCATATCCCCAAAGGGGCGAACCAGTTTCACGTTCAAATCGTCATAAAAATCTTTCACCTCATTGCAGCGGCGTTTCAGTTCTTCCAAGTCGGGAGCCGTCACACGAACCACATAGGACAGCTTATACATGGATTCCTTGCTCTGGTCTAAGGTGGATTCCAGCTCATTCACGCTGTCTAAAGCATCCACCACGTTTGTACTGGTTTCGCTGTCATTCTGCCATGCGTGGTTGTCCAAATCTTTCAGCTCTTTTTTCTTGTTCCGCACCGTGGAGAGGGCTTTCCGGTTTGTCACAATCTCCACATTCATAGAGGTATCAATGGGAAAGGTGAATTGCTGCTGCTGATAGTAAAAGATTTCCGAGGATGGGAAGTCCAGTTCCCCCACAATGCTGTTGATGGTAAAGTAGGCGGCATATACTGTTCCGTCTTCCTGTTCAATTTTCAGATACCGTTGGTTTTCCTCTATCAGACAACGGGTGGGTTTGATGAGGTCATAGTATTTCACCAGCGTTTCCTCTTGAAATCGCTTCTTCGGCAGGTAATACTCATAATCTTCGTAGGCGGTTCCGGTCTGCCCGTATAAATGCTCAATCAGGTAGCCAAAATCGTCTTTATCAAGCCGCCGGACTTTGAAGCGGCGTGAGATTTTATTTTCCAGCAGTTTTTCCATCTTCTGAAACCGCCAGATTTCTTCATTGCTCATGGAAACAAAATCCCCCATGAGCTTGTGGTTGACTTCGTGGAGGAAGTCGGAAACAGCGGTCTTTGCTTCCCTGCGGAACTGTTTCATGGTGACTTCCTGCTCATTGACAAGCAGCTTAAAGCCGATAAAAAAGCGGTAGTCCACCTGATTTTCCCCTATCATGGAAATCAGGGCTTCGGTCTGTGCGTCAATCTTTGCACAGGCAACATCCTTTAGCTTACCTGTCACTTCCTGTTTGGAGCGTTCCTGTGCCGCCCGTATGCTGGATTCGGTGCTGATTTGCAGGGCGTGAATCTTCCCGTCCCTGTTTTGGGCGATAAGCTGCCGGAAGGAATCGTGTACCTGATATTTCTGTTCGGGGCTTAAAAAGGAATAGTTGTAGGGAAGCAGCTCATAGTAAGCGAAGCACTCCCCGTCATGGTTGAACACAAGGTTATTTTCGATATATTTAATCGGATATGCCATAAATATCACTCCTTACTGCCGTGATGGACTGTGCCGGATATTCCTTTTCCAGCTTCACGGGCTTTCCTGCATAGGTCAGTTTCGGGCGTACCAGATATGCCAGTACGGATTTCAGGAAGCCATAAGGCTTTTTCCCGTCAAAGGTCTTCTGGCACATGAACCAAGTGAGGGCAAAGGGTACGCCGAAGTATTTCAAAAATGCCCCGTCAATGAACGAAAGGGGAGGGAGGTTCCCCAAGAGCATAACTGCAAACACCGACACCACGAACCACGCCATCTGTGTGAATGTGATGGGGAATGGCAGCTTAAAATCATTGATGGAATAGAGTACCTTTTCCACCGACCAGATACTGGTATAGCTTCGTATTTTCTTCATGTTGTCTGTCCTTTCTAAAAGATGGGGCAGCAAAAGCCGCCCCTGAATAAAAAATCCGCCTGCATTTCCCAAAGGAGATACAGACGGGTCTACCGTAAGATTTCATATACGCCGTGGTTCGTGACAACAAAGGTTCCCTCCAATTCCATGTCACGCCCATAGGCTGCATAGTCGATATAGCTTTGTAAGTGTGCCGGAAGTTCTCCAAGCTGTCCGCTTTCTTCCAGATAGTAGCGAGCCACATCCGCCATATCGTCACAGCCGGAATGGCAGATAATATCGTCTTCATGCTCACAGAGTTCTTCGATACTGCCAAAGTAGGATTGCAGCTCTGATAGTTCCTCCTGAATGTACTCTGGTAAGTCCTCCACCATTTCACACAGGCGGTTGACTTCCTCAATGGGGGTATATTCGTCAATCTCAAAAGGCAGCTCATAATCATGGATGGCGTATTCCTCATATTCATCATTCAAACCGATACGTTCCTTGACTTCCTCAAAGTCCACAGGCGGCGTGAACCATGCCCCGACCAGTTCGCCCTCATTGTATTTTCCTAAGTTGGCAATGTAAATCCGCATTTCCTCCAAGTTCTTCCACCTCCTTTTAGCGGTAATAAAAGATACCATTGTCCGTAAACAGGTAGTTTTCGCTGGTTTCCAGTTCCCGACCAATGGCAGCGTAGTCGATATGGTTCAACAGGTCTGGATGTACTTCTCCAAATAGCTGTACCTCCTGCACCAGATAACGGGCGAGGGATTCCCCGTCCTGCACCGGATAGCAGCGTATCTGGTCTTTGTGGTCGATAAATTCCGTAAAGCTGGGAAACCACCGCTTTTGTACCACATCCATTTCATAATAGAGGGGCGTTCCCTGCATTTCCTGTACCATCCGGCAAAGGGGTTGATTTCCCAGAGCCTTGTGTTGCCTTCCAATGGAAAGGGCAGCTCATAGTCTTCAATTTCGATTTCTTCCTCACTCTGAACCCCAAGACGTTCCCTGATTTCTTCAAAATCCACAGGGCAGGAAAACCATGCTCCAGGATATTCCTCAAAATCTTCATGGTAAAACCGTGTGGTGTTCAGGATGTAGATTCTCATTTCCTCAATCAGTATCACGTCCTTTCTTAGAACAAAAAATGGCAACTAACTTTGTTTGTCAGTTGCCATTTTTCTAATAAAATATTCGCTTTAATTCTTCATCACTATTGATTTTTTTAATTACCCAAGGTTGTAAAAAATAATTGATTTGTGGGTCTAACATACTTACTAAATGAGTTTGTCCGGCAGGGGTTAATATTTGTAAATGTTGAAGTTCTATTACTAATCCATTGTTCATGGGTAATGGCAGGGTGTGAGTTGGTTCACGTAAAAACTCCCGAATGATTGTCACCTGTTCTGGTGTCATATTTTTCAAATATTTAATCTGAGCAGTTCCTAATCTCTTAGAAGCATACTTGTCATAAAAGAAATGAAAAATTTTAGATAGTAATAAAACGATTAGTAAAGCTGTGGAAATCACAAAAACAATGCCTATTGTAAAACCATATTTTTCTCGAAAATTTATAATATAAAACTTTTGGGCTAACTTTTGAGGCAATAATAATAATGTACCACTGGCAATAGATAAAGCTCCTAAAATGTTCGGCGGTAATTTCAAAAAATCAATAAAATCTTTCATACATTTCCTCCACTTTCAATTACTATTAAAGAAATTATACCACCATTCTTAGTTTATCTCAATTATCATACACTATCATATTACATCTTCTTTCTTTTGGGGAGTTACGCTCCCCAAGCCCCTAGTGGACTTCCGCCATGAAGCAATCAGAGCTTGCTCCATAACGGAAGTGTAAAATGGATTCCCTATGCTCCGATAATCTTATTGAACAGTTCCAGTAAGATGTCCTTTACACCGTCCGCATTGAAGACCAGACCGACCGCTACAAGGGACACCACCAGAAAACCGATAAGTTTGGAAAATTCCCTCTTAAATCCGAGGTACAGTCCAATCACCACGATTGCCAGCAGCACAAGGGACTGGGCGTTGGATAAAAACCAGTTGTAAAGATTCTGTCCGAAATTCATAAAAGCTCCTTTCTTTCCTGTAAGATTTCTTAGGTTCCAAGATTGCCGCCGTTAAAGCACCACCTCCTTTGCAGCGGCGGCTTGCTGCTTCAGGATTTTTTCGTGCTTCTCCGTCAGCTTTGCATGGGTGATGATGTCATGGACAATCTGGGTGTGGTTCATCTTATCCAGACGGAGAGCCAGCTTTAATGTGGGGGCTACCTGATGGGAGAGCCAGTGCAGGGTGCGTTCAAAGGAATAGGGTTCCGGTTTCGTTGTCAGTTTCAGGCTTCCCCTGTGTTCCCCCATAAACCACGCCCATTCCTCATTGATACGCCAGTCAGAACGGGGTTTCGTATCGTCCCTGTCCACGAACCGGACATAGCGGTTGATGATTTGAAAGGCTGTCCGTTCTGGATTGTCATGTTCTAACAGGTCACGGATGGCGTAAAAGGCACGCTCATTTTTCAGCCGGATTTCAAAGCGGTTCTTTACCTCTGCGTCCGCAATGGGAATATCATGTTTTTTGTACTGCTCATAGTCCTTTTCGTAAATGCAGAAGTACACCTCACTTTGGAGGGAGCCGATATACAGGGTGTTCCCCATACATTCTTTTTCCCCACGCCGTACCAGTTCGCCGCTGCGGTAGCTTTTGAAGCTGCGGAAGACCGAGATACATTCCTCATTCCGGCACTTCTCTGTCAGATGGGGAATGTTCAGGATTCCCGTTTTGTCATTGATGGCGAGGTCAAGCCGCTTCATCACGCCGTCCTCCATGAGAACATCCATGAAAAACTCATACCAGCTCCGTTCCTGTGCCAGCAGATAGCTTTCAAACTGGCGGCAGCCACGCCCTTTCAGTTCCAGCAGTACCCCTTTTTCCAGTTCCGGCGATACCAGAACGAAAATATCCCCCAGATAGTAATGCTCTGTGTAAGAGTAGAAGCCGTAGTCTTCATGGATAAAGTAGGGGAGCTTTAGCCGAAGCACGTCTTCCACGATATGCTTCACATCCGTAGTGGGAAAGCGAATCCGCACATAGTCAAAGAGCATTTCAAGGGGAGCGTCTGGGTTGAAGCGTTCCAGAGCTTCCGTGATGGCTTCCTGTAATGCTTCGGATGGGTGAGCCTTGCCCGTTTCAATGTCGCTCAGGTACGGACGTGTGATTCCGGCAGCTAGGGCAAGTTTCTGTTGTGAGATACCATAAATTTCCCGTTTTTCTTTGATGTCCCGTACCCATGTTTCTTCATTCAGTGAAAATCCCTCCTGTCTAAAAAAGCGTATGTCAACTTTCAGAGCCTTGTTGACACACGCCGGATATGGGGAAAATCCCTTGTGTACCGTGGGATTCTGCCCTGTTGTTTGGTTGTTGCCTGTCGATTTGTACCCCTCTGTTAGATACGAGGGGTTTATGCTGGCGTGCCTTGCGGCACACCAGCCACAGCAGGTCAGTCCGTTTCTGCGGCTTTCGCTTCGCACGCCGCCTGCACTTCCTGCCTGCTGTTTATGAGCTTTTTTATTTCTTTGAGGAAATCGTGTCCTTTTGGCACAAGGGGCGTGTAAAACTCCGAGATAACGCTGGTTCCCACATCCACATAGCCACGCCCTTTTATCTGCTTTAGGAAGAAGTCCTTTGTGGTTTCCCCGAACATCATCCCATAGCCCATTTCCGACATCCGCCCCAGAGCCACACGGAAATTGAACTGGTCACGGATTCCGTCCCCCAGATACTTTGCGTCCGGACGCTGGCAGGCGAGAATCAGGAAGAAGCCTGCCTGCCGCCCAAGCATAACGATTTGTTTTAATTTGTTAAGGACAGCGGCATTTTCCTTTGTGCCGAGCATTTCCATAAATGCCACATATTCATCAAAGATAAGGAAATTTGCCGGAAGTCCCAAGTAAGCGTAGTTTTCCCCTGTCCGATAATTTTTCATGAGCTTCATGTCTTCGCTGCGTTTCATCATTTCTTCATAGAAACGGTCAATGCAGGCGAGCATATCTTCCTTTTTGTAGTACACATCCGGCATAACCGCCTGTAAATCCGCAAGGTCGGCGTTCTTTGGGTCTAACACGAACAGGGTGGTGTTGGTGCGGAGCAGGGCTTCAATAAGCGTCAGGATGAAGTAGGTCTTTCCGCCGCCGGTTCCTCCGGCAATGAGCATATGGGGGAGCTTGTCATACTCCCACCAGACATTTTCCATGAGCCGGAGCCTGCCCTCCTTTGCCTGTACGTCCTCAATGGAAATACGGTTGGCAATGGTATCATAAAGCAGGGTGTACTCCACATAAGAATCCTTTAATTCCTTATCCGTCAGCTCACAGTACAAGCCACTTTCCAGCTTTTTCTCCAAGTTTAAGAGCTGCTCCTGATATTTCCCCAAGGTGATTTCCACACGGATATGGAGCAAGCCCTGTTTCATCCGGTAGTAGATTTTGGGAAAGTAAGTGATGGTTTCTTTGGAACGGCTGGAAGACAAGTCCTTGAAAAAAGCGTCCTCCTTTCTCTGCTCTGATTCATACCACTTGTTTTCCAACACCATCCTTGCCAGCTTTTGGCGGTGGATGAGCTGCTTTACTTCATCCCTGCGGTATCGCCAGAACAGAAGAACGGCTGTAAGGCACACCAGCCCTGCCACGCCCATGCTGAATAACAGGTAAGGGATATTTACATCCTGTACTATCTGGGAGAGGGACACTTCCTGCCAGTTGGTTCCGGCAATCTGTCGGATATGAAACAGCAGGAAAACCAGCAGGAAGACAGGGAACAGGGCGGCAAGGGCAGTATGGAATACAAGGTCTTTATCCGTGGGATGGATACGTTTTCCACGGGGGAAAAGCTGCTTCATGGGAACAATCCTCCTTTCGCTTTTTTATGTTCCTGTTATTTTACAGGGGGAGCGTCTTTCTTCGGCGGCTGTGGATGCATGGCAGCCCCTTTTTTCAGGACAATATCATCCGCCTTGATGTACCAGTCCACCTCTGCCCCTTGAAAGGTAGCCGTTGCCACAGTATCTGCCACAGGATTGATAAGTTCCACCTCTGCGTTATAATCGAACTCCTTTAACGGCACGCTGGCAGGGATGGAAACCTGAATCATACGCCCCTGTCCTCTGGATTTTAAGTCATAGGTACGCTCCTTGATTTCTTCTGATACCGAGCCGTCTTCATTCTGGAGGTGAACCTCACGGCGGAGGGCAGAAAATTTCAATGCCCCAAATGTTGTTTCCTTGTCAATCACGATTCCGTTTGCTAATCTCATAGTCTGATGTCCTCCTTTTCCTTACGCTTTTACCATATCGTCAGCGTGCAAAATGTAGTTGGTAAAGCCCCTTGTGCCGATTTTATAGCCCTCTGCGGTGATACGGGGATTGACGAGCTTTACACGTTCCTCAAAGTCAAAATGTTTCTCTCCGGCTTCAGCAGGGAGGATAACCACAATATCATCCGCCCTCTGTACGTCTGAATAAAGATTGAAGCTGCGAGAGAGTACCGTCATGCGTCCGTTGATTCTTCTTTGTTCTGTTTTGTCTTCTCCGGCAAACTCCAAGTTGCCAAATGTCTTTTCCATGTTGGGGATAACAAATTTTAATTCCATATAGATGTACCTGTCCTTTCTGAATGTTGTGTTTAATGGTTGGCTTCGGGTTATGGTTTGGAAGCGAAGGGGAACGCTCCGGCGGTGGTGATTTCTTCGTGGTATCACGTCCTTTCTGGTTTTGGGATAAAAAAAATAGACGCTCAGTTTTGAACGTCTATCAAAAAGTTTATAAAATAGTTGCTTCGTCAATATTCTTTAAAATTTCTTCTTGCAATAAAGATAATATTTCGAAAATTCTGACATATAGAGATTGGTAATCTTTTGTTTCAATTTCATGATTTAATATGTCGCAGATATTTGCAAGGTGTTCATACTCAAAATTAATAACTTCTAAACCAATTTCTTGTTCAGGTGATAAGCCGAAACTATCTTTAGAATTTCCATATTCATTTATTTCACACCATATATCAAAAATATCTTTCTCAGACGAATAAGACATATCACTTGTAAAGGAACTACTATAAGGTGGGTCACCCATAAAAAAAACAATATGTGCAATTTGACCGTACCAGATTATCTGGCGATGTGTTAATAAAACTGTTTTTATTTCTTCAAATAAAGATTTTTTAGTAGTAATAGCACAGTCAATACAGTTGTTGATTTTATACATTGGAAAGCTTTCAATCATGGAAGAATATTGCTTGCAAAAAATATCAATTATGGCGGAAATATCACTATTTATCTGATTTTCATAATTATTTATGGTATCTTCTAGTAGTTTTAAAATATTTCGAGTTCTTTCATAAAAGTAAATTCTATTATTAGCTTGTAAATATTTTAAAAGTTCTGTAGTTTCTGATTCACAGCTTTTTTCTCCTGTAAAGGAAACAAGAGTATTCTCATTTTTACTCAGTTCAGATACTTTGTTTTGAAGATTTTCTATTGCTATGGAGCAAGGTATCCAATATTCATCCCGTGCTCTTATTTGAGCATTTACTTTTGCTTCGTTTTTTTTGCTGGATACAGTGACATAGTAAGTTATATAGGCACCTAAGATTGTAGAAAGCATGGGCAAAATTTTGTCAATAAGTGCATAAAGATTTTCCATTAGTTTTTCTCCTTTGCATAATGGGCTGTAAGATATAGTATAGGATATAACTATTATAAAATAAAGAAGAATTTGCCTAATAAATACAATCTTTGAAAGATATACACAGTTAAGGTTTATATCAATGTTAATCGGTCTTTTAATAGTCGAGAAAAATAGACGCTCATTTCTGAACGTCTATAAAGGAAAGATATTGAGGTTTGCTGGTCTATCTTATAAAATCTGAATGTACTTCGATTGCATTTTTATTGCATTTTTTATTTTTTTGCGTATAGATTTTAGTGGTTGATAGTTCCTGAAAATGCCTTAAAATCAACGATTTTCACTTATATGGCATACTGTCTGTCTGGAGTTTGAGTAGCGGACTAAATTGCGAAAAAGCCCATAAATAAAGGTTTTGCGGGCTGTCTGGATGTTCCGGTGGAGTGCAAATGGAGTTAAAAAATCTTTTTTTTCTTTGTTTTCTTTCCGGAGTTATCTGAGATTTTCGCAAAAGTAACTATGCTCAGAAAATATAATTAGTGTGAATATGAAGAACAGTTTGTTTTGATGGAAATATTTTCCGTCAGGGCAGACTGTTTTTTTATACCCTTTTTCAATGATATTATGAGTATAGTGCAGGAAAAAATGTATATGGATGTGGATGATGTGTGTGCAATTCTTGGTGTTTCTAAAGCGTATGCCTACAATTTGATGCGAGAGTACAACAAGGAGTTGAAAGCAAAAAGGAAAAGTAGCGGCTGCATATTGGCAGATGACACAGGAGGTGCTTTTGGATGAAAGGTAGAAGTGCATCGAAGATAAAACTGACATCTTATGATGAATTACTTGGTGGAGGAGAAGAAACGAACGATATCCAACAGGTTGCACTTGAGCATTTACATTCTTTCGAGAACCATCCATTTCAAGTAAATGATGATGAGGCAATGACGGAACTGGTGGAAAGTGTCAAAGAAGAGGGAATCCTTACAGCTTTACTGGTACGACCACTGGGTGATGGTGAATATGAAATCATCGCCGGTCACAGAAGGAGACATGCGGCACAACTTGCCGGTCTTAAAGAGGTTCCGGTTATTATCAGAAATATGGATCAGGATACAGCTGTTCGGGCAATGGTAGACAGCAATCTGCAGAGACCTAATATACTCCCAAGTGAAAAGGCATTTGCATCCAGTATGTGTTTTTCAGTCTTGACAGTGAATATAAATTAAGCGTGAAAATGGGTCTGCCCAGCAACGGTTTTTTTCTTTTCTGCCGCTGGGCAGATGTTTTTTCTTTAGATACATGATAAGAGGAATTTTTGAAGATTCCATAAAGATTTGAAAAATGGACGGACATAAAAGACGTCCATTACACTATCGGAAAATCAGCAAGGAAGTTTCATAGTAACCTTTGCGCCGCCGGTTTCTTTTGAATTTTCTAAAATAAGCTGACCATTATGTTGTTCCATAATCGAATTTGTAATATATAGACCCATACCAAAGTGTAACTTTGAATTGCGGCTTTGATCGCCCATATAGAACCGTTCCTGTGCGTGGCATAATGCCTCTTTAGAAAACCCCGTTCCCTCGTCTGTGACTGAAATTTCCACGAAACCGTTGTTACTCTGAACATCCACATAAAGCGTTCCGCCTTGCGGGGAGTAGTCCAGCCCATTACTGATAACATTCATAATAGCACGTTCTATCAGCACCCTATCAAATTTCAGCATTTGAGGGAGTGAAACAGTATTCATTTGCAGCCGGATTTCTTTTGTCCGGCATAGTGATTCCATATAACCGAACAAGTGCTGCATGAACGCTGGCAAGTCTATACTTTCAATATGGAGCTGATAACCAACCGCCGCCCGTGATATATCAATCAGGGTTTGAATATATGACTGCATCTGGCCGGAGCTTTCCACGACGTAACCAGCGTATAATCGTTGCTCATCATCAAGATTTGTTTCTGTGAGTAAATCAGCATTTCCTTGAATAACCGTCAGAGGCGTTTTCAAATCATGGGCAAGTGCGGCGATTTGCTCTTTCTGTGTCTGTTCGGTTTTCCATTGCCGTTCTAACGAAATTTTCAGATTATCTTTCATATCTGAAAAAGATGCAAGGACATCTTCAAACTCTTTGATTTTGGCGTGTCCTACTTCAAAATCAAGGTTTTGCTTTGAAACCTCCGCAGTTGCTTCAAAAAGCGGGGTCAGTTGTGTACGCAGGTTCTTAGCAAATCTGGCGGTCAGTATGATAATGACCAGCAGCGAATTTACAGCCATCAGGATAAACGCAAGCGTGTCAGGAGATGGAAAATATTCCGGTAGCCATGACACTGTAAATTGAGAACCAATATAATACCTTAAAACGCAAAATTCGTTTTCCCGGACAACAAGTGCAAACTGCCTCCCCGTAGCATATTCAATATATTCTCCCTTTGCGTACAGCAGGGCAATTTCTTTTTCATCATCGTCCATATTGCTGTAAAGCTCATTAAAGTTCTTGTCCAGAATTAAGTAGTCGCATCCCTGTGGAATCACAACCTTTGTAATATCCGGGGCAATCGTCAGCGTTGGAATGATCTCTTTTACCTGCAATTCACTTAGATTTGCTCTTGTAGCTAATCCAGCATTTACAGCAAGTCCCTCCAAACCAGAAGGGACAATAATTGCCGCTACCAGCATGACAATGAGGGAGATAGCAAACTGGCGAAACAATATTTTCAATGTAGGTTTCTTTTTCACTCCCATTTATATCCTATCCCCCATACGGTGCTGATCGGACTTATTTTGAAATGCTCCAATTTCGCACGAATATTTTTTATATGCGTTGAGATCGTAGAGTTATCGCCTATTCCATCAAACCCGAAAACGGCTTCATAGATTTGTTCTTTTGCAAAAACCTGTCCCCGGTTTTTCGCAAGGTATTCACAGATTGAATACTCGCTTTTGGTAAGGGGAACCGGCTGTTCTGAAACATACAGTACTTTTGCGGAAAGGTCAAATCTTATATCAGGCTCAAATGAAAGTGTGCTGTGATGCTCCCTTTTTTCTCTGCGTAAATGTGCCGCGACACGGGCGCGAAGCTCCTGAATACGAAAAGGTTTCGTAATATAATCATCCGCACCGATGCCCAATCCAAACAATATATCTTCCTCTAATGTCTTTGCGGTCAGAAAGAGAATCGGGCAGTCTACCATATTCCTGATCTGTTTGCAAAACTCAAACCCGTCTGTGCCAGGCATCATCACATCCAAAAGAATGAGGTCATAGAAATGCAGCTTTTTGATGTCTACATCATCCGCATTTTGACAGACTGTTATCAAATATCCATCTTTCCTCAAACTGTTCTTAATCAATTCCAAGATAGAAACTTCATCGTCAACTACAAGTAAGTGGGTCAAAAAATCACCTCCCGCCCCATTATACCACATTGTCGAGGTTACTCATCATTATTTTTAATGTCAGCTTTCCGATATTCATTGTTGATATTTACAGCTACGGCATTGCTTATATCCACATCCACAATACTGTAAACGTAGCCGAAACTGAAATCTTCCCCCGCCACATTTTTGAAGCGTTTCGATACCTGCCCGATTTCTTCTTGCAGTTCTGACATTTCAAGACATTCATCCGTTATGGTATATGTCAGGCCGTTATATGAAATTTCATCATAGTTTGCGGCGTTCAGCTCATAATACGGCAGAGATTCATTTAACGCCTTATTTTTATCGGCGGTATCGCGGAGCGCACCGCAGGCCGATAAGCATATAAGACTTACAAGCACAATTACCACGGCAAACAGGCACTTTTTATTCACTGTTTTTACCTCCCTCCCAACCATGAAACCAAACCAAACTGGCAATCAGCAGACAAACAGTGCAGCATACAGAAATAATCATACCGCTGAAAAAATCGGTTTTTACCTGTGCATACAGTTGGGGGCTATCCCATGCAAGCACAGTGTAATCCATAGCACGAACGCCCCAGGCCCAGGGAATATATTTCCATGTAGCGTCACCAAGCCCTGTTATCATAAGGGCAGCTATTAAACTCCCTGCAATTCCCAATCCCATAGATGCACCTTTTCCGAAGCTCATTCCCACAAACAAATGAATCAGGTAAATGGGAAGCATGGTAATCAACAATAGAATCCCTGCTTTCAGGTAAAGGCTTGCCGGAGCATCCCTATATAGTGCAGCGAATGTTCCTAACGCTAAAAATGTTGCGCCAAAAGCACAGATCATCAGAAAACCAAGTTTACCAATATACGTTGCCATGCGAGATGGGATTGTTCCCAACAAAAGCTGATAATGCCCGGCCTGATTTTCAATCTGAACAACCAGGCCCACAATAATGCCGATCAGAAACGGGAACGCAACGGCCAGCACTTCCAGATAGGCACTGATTTTGGTTGCCAGTTCCCATCTGGATATATGATAGTAACCCGCAAAAATCGCCGCACATATAATCGGAATCATGCTGTGCATATAGAGCAAAATGCTATGTTTACACTTCTGATATTCTGCTTTCCAGCAGCGAACCACAGATACCATAGTTACCCCACCTCCTTTTTCTCAAACCATCTTGCAGTTAAAAATGACAGCGCCGCAAACCAGGCCAGCGAAATGACCAATACAAGTATAATCATCCAAAATGCCATTGCCGTACTCTGATCTGCAACCGGCTCACCATTAGGCAAAATACCTAACACGGAAATCATAAGATGCGGCACCCAGCTATACGGGCAGATCATCCACAAAGAGGTTGTAGCCGTGAAAATCCCTAAAACGCTTCCAAGTCCGGCATTAAGAATAACCGTGACAAAGATACCAACTTTTTTTGATAACCATAAGCACAGCGGAACTTCCCATAGGCTTGCAATGACAATACAAGCTGTTCCGGCCGCAGCCTGCCAAATTCCGATTGTCAGGGGAATTTCGTTGATAACTAATATTGCAAAACCGCCCAACAGATTTAGCGCCAGGAAAATGAAATTCCCCACACAGGAGTAAATACCGGCCACTCCAATTTTTGCTTTCCAGACTTTGTTCTGCGAAACAGGCAATGAAGCAACGGCACGATATTTTAGTTTGCCATTATCCCGCTGTTCAATCAAGGCACAGGTGAGCGTAAGGAATCCAGGATAAAGCAGGTTATACCACCAATTATAAGAATTGAGCTGGAACCAAAGAGGGGCAAAAAAGTTCATAAGCGCAGTTACAAACGGGGCCAGAACGATCAGCGTTTTTGTGAAAGTTCTCTTATGCTTTAGGTTCTCTGCCTGAATATATGCCATCTCCATTTAATATCCCTCCTTACCATTTCTGCGAATAACATCCATAAAGAGTTGTTCCAAATCTTCACCGGCGCGAAGCTCTCCCTCATATCCAAGGACGCCGCCAGCAATGATACCCACATGATCTGCAATCTGCTGGACTTCTGACAGAATATGGCTGGACAAAATAACTGTAATCCCTTTGCAGGGAAAAGAGCGAATTAACTCTCGAAGTTCCTCAATCCCTAAAGGGTCAAGGCCGTTAGTCGGTTCATCCAGAATCAAAAGCTGGGGACTGTTCAGCAATGCAATAGCAATACCAAGCCGCTGCTTCATACCAAGAGAAAACTGCCCGGCCCGTTTCTTGCCGGTATTCGTGAGCTGGACAATTTGCAATACCTCGTTAATTCGTGCATCGTCCAGGCCGAGCAATGTAGTTCTGACTTTGAGATTTTCGTATGCAGTCAGATTTTCGTAAAGCGGGGGCATCTCAATCAAAGCACCGATATGCTCCAGATCATTCCGCTTCCACGGGTGGCCGTCAAACTCGATGCTTCCCGATGTGGGGCGCAAAATGCCGGTGAGCATTTTTAAGATCGTGGATTTGCCAGCCCCATTCGGCCCCAGCAGACCATAAACCGAGTTGCGCCGGATGTTCAGTGACACATTGTTTACCGCCATTTGCCCCTTGAAATTTTTGCAGAGGTCAGTCGTTTTCAAAATCATATCCATATAATCAAGTCCTTTCTTTGATTTTACGGATAGCATACCGGGCAATTTTGAAGATTTCATAAAGATTCCCGAAAACAGAATATGAACAATACACCGTAACCGTGGAGCATATCGCAACAAAGCACCAACCTACGCATTTAGGGCCTTAAAAAGCCCTATATTTCAAGGCTTTTCCCGCATAGTCGGCGGGGTATGTGAGTGTTTTATTCTATCCCCGCCATAGTGCCGCTCTAAATGCGTAGAATTTACCAGCAGAAAATCGCCGGTTTCTCTGGCTCCATACTCCCAGATATGGTATCATGGAAAAAATCAATCTGACGGGGGTATCAGGATGGACGGACAAGAAAAGCTGCTGGACTATGAAACAATCAAAGCCGCCGTTGCCGAGCTTCCCGCTGGAACAAGAATAACGATCAAGAGGGCTGCACCCTCTTACGCCGCTTTGCGGCTATCACCTGTACACCCCCGAAACAGATACACCCGCTGCGCGTCTGTACCTATTTCGGGGGCTAATAATGACTGTAACCTACGCCTTTCGGGGCTGATAACCGCCAGTTTCAAGGCTTCTCCCGCACGTTTGCAGAGGTGGGCGAATACTTTATCCTATCCCCGTCAATACTGGGTTCTAAATGCGTAGGAACAGGCAAAAAGAAAAGACGCCGGACGCAAGCGGCCACATGGCCGCCGCGCCCGGCGTCTGCTGTTATTTATTCGTTCTCGTCTGTGAAATAGAATTTCTGGCTGTCATAGTCAGAATCCGTCATACGTTTCAGCTTGGAAAGGGTCTGCTGGGCCAGCGTCCACATATCCCCGTCCATACCCGGCATGGCTGCGGTGATCTTGCCTATCGTCCTGCGTCGGTCTGCGTTGTGGTACATACAGTTAAAATGTTGTTACCGGAAGCTGGCACGTTGGAACGGGCAGCGACTTACCGGGACAAAAAAATCAAACCGCTGTTTCTTCAGATAAAAAATAAGGTTGGGGCAATGGCTGCACAGGTTAAAGAACTTACAAAAGAGGTGGAAAATTGGAAGAGCAAATATCAAAAGCTGAAACAAAAATATAACGGTATTCAGAAGGAGTTGGATGATATGCGTAAAGAAAATCATAAATTATCAGAAGAAAAGAATATAATGCAAGGCGTTTCTGATAGGTATGATCGTGTTGTGCGTGTTCTGGGAATAGAGACGGTAGATGCGGCAGTACAGCAGGATATTCGCAATGAGAAAGCTCTGGAAGAAAAGCAGCGGATGGAACAAATGCCGAAGGGAAGTATTCATGAAAGATTAGCCTGGGGAATAAAAAAGAGTGAGATGGAGAATCAGCAGCGTAAGAAAAATAAATCAAAAAATAGAGAAATGGAGAGATAAAATCATGGAAAAACACATTTATGATGAAAAGAATGGATTAAGCTATACCCTGTGTGGAAATTATTATTTGCCGGATCTGGTATTGAATGAAGAAGAACCGACATATGGAAAATATGGAATGTTACGGAAACAGTTTTTGAAAGAACATAGACCAATACGGTATCAAAACTTGTTATTATCTGGCAAGCTGACAGCACATCTGAATCAGATTGACCAGGAAGCAACAGAGCAGGTAGAAGTGTTAATGAAACAGATGGTAGAAAAACAGGGTGTAAATGAAAACTTAAAGAGGCAGGATCAGATGAGGTGGGTTAGATTGATGAATAATGTCAAAGCCAGCGCGGAAGAAATTGTGATGAGAGAAATAATTTATGTGTAAGAATAGATGGTAAAGACATGAGATAAAAATTAATTAGAAGTTAAAAAAACAGAATGATAATTAAACAAAGGCTCAATTGTAAACATGAACTAGTAACGATATAATTATAGCGAGAACAGGAGGTGAGAACAATGCGTATTGGTGAACAGATAAAAAACTATAGAAAAACTGTGGGATTAACACAAGAACAGGTGGCAAATTATCTGGGAGTGTCAACTCCTGCGGTAAATAAATGGGAAAAGGGAAATACATATCCGGATATCTCATTACTTCCAGCTTTGGCACGATTATTGAAAATTGATATGAATGAATTGTTTTCGTTTCGTGAAGAATTGACCGAAAAAGAGATTGGACTATTTGTGAATGAACTTTCGGAAGTTTCATTGGACAGCTTTACAAAGGCTTTCGAGATGGCATCTCGTAAAATACAGGAGTATCCTCATTGCGACTTATTAATTTATAAGATCGCAACTGTTCTGAACGCATCTTTGACTTTGTCAGATCTTAATGACGAAGAACGAATGGAATATAATACAGCTATCATTGAGTGGCTGGAACGAACAGCAGATAGTCAGGACGAAAGAGTGAGAAATTCAAGTGTTTTTATACTTGCAACGAAATATGTCCAAATGGAGAAATATGAAGAAGCAAATGTCCTTTTGAAAAAAATTCCTGATACTGTAATTGATGCAACGATTATGAAAACAAGTGTACTAGAGCGTGTCTGAAAAATAAAAATTGCACAAAACGCATGTTTTATTTCCCTTTTTCATGATAAAATAAAGAAAAAGGGGTGTTCACTATGTTGAGACGATATGAGTTGACTGATGAAGAATGGCTTCGCATTGAACCTTTATTACCTCCTGAAAATACTGGAAAACAAGGACGTCCAAGGAAAGACAATCGTATCATTATGAATGGAATTGTATGGCTTGCACGTAGTGGGGCACCTTGGCGCGATCTTCCTGAACGTTATGGTTCATGGAAAACTGTCTATAGCCGATTCCGAAAATGGATCGATGATGGTATCCTTGATAATATTTTCCGTATTTTAAGTCTTGAAGCAGAATTGGAAGAATTATCCATTGATGCTTCTATTATCCAGGCGCACCAGCATAGTGCCGGTGCAAAAAAAGGGGGCCTTCAAATGAAATCGGGCATAGTCGTGGAGGAGCCAGCACCAAAATCCATGCGGTAGTAGATGCCTATGGATATCCAGTTTATTTAATGATCAGTGAGGGACAGCGTAATGATATCAATTATGCAATCCCTTTGCTCGATCAAATTGAAATAAACGGAAGCAATGTGTTAGCTGACCGAGGATATGACAGTAATAAATTGCTTGATTATGTGTACGCACGCGGTGGAGAGCCAACCATTCCATCCCGAAAGGGAGCTAAATTTGAACGTCATTGTGATTGGTGGTTATACAAAGAACGCCATTTAGTAGAAAAGTATTTTCTGAAATTAAAAGCATTCCGACGAATCGCTACACGTTATGACAAATTAGCTGCAACCTACTTGGGATTTATTTGTATCGCCTCAATATTAATTTGGTTAAAATAAACAATTTAAAATGTTTTTCAGACACGCTCTAGCGCATCAGGAAGGAACAGATACTGCTGCGTTATTCTTGGAGGGAAAATTGCTACAGGCAGTTATCAATGTCCAAAGCTACTTGTATAAGTTAATAGAAATGGAAGAAGAGACAGGAAATCATGATAAAGCAGAGAAAATTGCTGAGGTTACAGATCAAATGATATCACTGTTTGGACTATGGAATTACGGCAACACAGTGCCATATCTGCTGATTGCTGGATATCGAAAAAACGTAGAAAAATGTGTTCAATTAATTAAGCAATTATTAAGCGAATCACAGAAGCCTTGGAATATGACACAATCTCCTTTGTATTACAGGTATGAAGATACTGCACAGGGAAAAGCCTTTTCGGGAATTGGAAAAAATTTTGTTCGTGAATTGTATTCGGAAATTGAAAATAAGAAAGAGTATGAATTCTTGAGAGGGAATAAGGAACTCGAATCAATTTTTGAGGAACATTTAAAATAAGTTGTAAAAATATATAGAGATAGAAAAGCTGTAAAAATCTACGTTGAATTTTACAGCTTTTTGTGTATAATAAAAGTAACAGAAACAATATGAATATGGACTGCATAGTAGGTTGTGCTCATGAGCGAGAAGCGAATGCGAATGTCCGCTTTATCAAGGAAAGGAGCTGAAAAAATATGGCAAATATTTTACCAGTGTCTGATTTGAGAAATTATAATGAAGTTCTGAAGAACTGTCATAAAGGAGAACCAGTATATCTGACAAAGAATGGCAGAGGACGTTTTGTAGTTATGGATATTGAAGACTATGAGCGTGATCGTGCAGAGAAAAAGCTTCTCCTGAAGCTGCAGGAAGCTGAAGAAGCAGTGAAAGATGGCGAAGGTTGGCTGGATCTGGACGAACTGAAAGCACTTGTGGGGGAATAAGATGTTAAAATTGCGGATCAATCCGATTGTTGCAAAGGATTTGAAAAACATCCGAGATTATATTGCTGAAGATAACGAAGAATATGCAGCAAAGACCATAAAGGAAATTTACGGTAAATTTGAAAACCTTCAGATGTTTCCTGGAATGGGGTCAGATCTTTCAAAACGAGTCAGCTTTCGGACGGACTATAAATATGCGATATGGGAAGATTATGTGATTATCTACAAGATAGGAAAAGAGTATGTAGAGATTTATCGTGTGATTAATAGGTATCAGGACATTACAAGGATTTTTGAGTAAGATTTATAATACTTAAAAAGCCGGTGCATGAGGAAGCATAATTATGGATAAAGTAATAATTTGGGTTAATGAAAACAAGGAATGGTTTTTTAGCGGTATTGGAGTAACTATTGTAACATTGATATTTGCAGCAATAAGAAAAGTATTTTGTAAGAAAAAGCAAGAAAAAAAGCAGACAAGGATAGAGCAAGTTAATTATGGTACAAAAAGTACTCAAATAGGAATTCAAAATAACTATTATACGAAGGAGAAAAGCGGTGAGTGATGAAACAAAAATAATACAAAAAGCAGCACTGGGATCTGATACAACACAGATTGGGGAACAAAATAATTATTATGGTATGACAGCAGAAGAAGCGAGTAATTTAGCTATAAAATTGTTTATGGATAATTTTCCTAGACTGCAAGAAGAAGCCAAGAAGATTGCTAAAGAGCGAGCAGAAGAATTGTGTAAAAATATAGTAGATAAACTAAAAAAACAAGGGAAAACAAATTTCTCTGAATTTTCAGATCCTGATATTCAATATATTTTAAATAAGTCACATCAGGAATATGCACGATTTGGAACTCAAACATTACATGATTTGTTAAGTGATCTTATTGTTAACAGAATAAATTATGATAATGACTACTATATGAAAATCCTTTTAGATGAAGCTGTAGAAATTGTAAAATCACTATCAGAAGTTCATTTAAATTATCTTTCGCTAATATTTTTATGTAAAGAAATAAGGATGAATTCTATTAATTCTATTGATTTACTTAAAGAACATTGTGAATATATTTGCTCAAAAATGCCAATTACAAATGGGATAGAGAGCAGTGTCCCCTTTTTATATATGCTTAGATTATTAACTATTTCTTTAGGAAATGCAGACGAGGTGTATGCGAAAAGATACAATTTGGATATAGGCAAGGTTAAAGAAATACTACCATTAGCAATGAATAGTATTCCAGGGGATTATAGTTTAACCCCAGTAGGAATTATAATTGCAATTATAAATATACATAATAAAACAAATCTAAATTTAGACTTTAAAATATGGATAAAATCTGTTTAAAGAAATATTGAAAAATTGTCTTAGGAAAATGATAACATATATTTGATAACAAAATGATAACACCGTTCAGTACAGCCTATGGATTTAGGACAGTAGGACACATATAAAACCAAACAGAACCATAATACCAATACTAAAAAGTATAGTGTCAAGATTTTATTTGCGAGTTTGAATAGTTGATATTTTTTGGCACTCCTCTTTGGCACTTTTTTGATAATCTTCTTTGTAAGAATCAGAAAATCCGAGCCATACGGAGCACCCGAGAAAACATCAAAAAAGACACAAAAACATAGAGAAAAAAATTAGAAGCCTTGCATCAGAGACCATCCTGATGCAGGGCTTTTTCAGTCCTGAAAGAAGAGAAAAAAAGAAACCTTAAAGAAATCCACATCTGGAGAAAATGCAGTAAATAAGCTGTTTCCAGCCGTTCTGAGAGAAAAGTTACAAAAGAATCTTATCAAAAGTATGCCTGAAAAGAACCTGGTGTTGTATGCATCGCCGGGAGAAAAAGGCAGAAAGAAAAAAGTAAAAATAGTGCAGTATCCCGGAAGAGCAGGAAAGGGAAGTTTTTACAAGTGAGTTTGCTAAAAAAATGCAAAGTGGGTGTGCGAAGGGACGTGGAGAAAAAGGAAAAAGCCGTTTTTGGGATTCTGGTTCTGGGAAAAGATTGGCGTAAAATCAACGTTTTTCAGGCTTTTGGGGATTCCGGAATGCGGTTTTGGGAAAAGAAACGATGTGATAATCCTGATTTTGGGAGGATAATGTCAGATTTGGGAACATTTCTGGGAAAGGAAGACAGCATAATTGAATTTCAATGCAATGTGATGCTGTCCGGTCTGGAAGCCGGGGAATACAGCTCGGATTTTGTCTGTGAGAAACAGAATGGTGATTTGATGGTCAGGGAGTGTGTGGAACGAAGATTCTTAAAGAAGCCAATGACTGTGAAGTTACTGGATGCATCAAGGGAGTACTGGACAAGAATTAAAAAATTGTTGATGATGTTTTTATGAGAACACGCTTTATATATAATTTAGAGATTGAAAAAATCAATTTCAGATTGAAATAAATCGGATTTGATAATATAATGAAAAGAAATGATAAATAGTTGTAATGATACGAAAGGGATAATAATGGCAATCAGATACAACAAATTATGGAAGAAATTAATAGATGAAAATATGATGAAAGTTGACCTTAGAGATCAGGCAGGAATTACAACAAACGCACTGGCGAAACTAGGGAAGAATGAACATGTAAGTACACAAGTTTTGGAAAAAGTATGTAAAGTATTGCATTGCGAGATACAGGATATCATGGAATTTGTTCCAGACGAGGAAAGGGAAGAAAAGTAATATGGCTAAGAAGAAAACAACTGAAAAGGCATTAAACATAGATAATATTTTATTTAATTGTAGAGATTATTTGCGTGCGGCACGTAACTCCGGCTCATTCTTTGAAAAAAGAGATATGATGCTTACGCTAGAGCGTGTCTGAAAAACATTTTAAATTGTTTATTTTAACCAAATTAATATTGAGGCGATACAAATAAATCCCAAGTAGGTTGCAGCTAATTTGTCATAACGTGTAGCGATTCGTCGGAATGCTTTTAATTTCAGAAAATACTTTTCTACTAAATGGCGTTCTTTGTATAACCACCAATCACAATGACGTTCAAATTTAGCTCCCTTTCGGGATGGAATGGTTGGCTCTCCACCGCGTGCGTACACATAATCAAGCAATTTATTACTGTCATATCCTCGGTCAGCTAACACATTGCTTCCGTTTATTTCAATTTGATCGAGCAAAGGGATTGCATAATTGATATCATTACGCTGTCCCTCACTGATCATTAAATAAACTGGATATCCATAGGCATCTACTACCGCATGGATTTTGGTGCTGGCTCCTCCACGACTATGCCCGATTTCATTTGAAGGCCCCCTTTTTTTGCACCGGCACTATGCTGGTGCGCCTGGATAATAGAAGCATCAATGGATAATTCTTCCAATTCTGCTTCAAGACTTAAAATACGGAAAATATTATCAAGGATACCATCATCGATCCATTTTCGGAATCGGCTATAGACAGTTTTCCATGAACCATAACGTTCAGGAAGATCGCGCCAAGGTGCCCCACTACGTGCAAGCCATACAATTCCATTCATAATGATACGATTGTCTTTCCTTGGACGTCCTTGTTTTCCAGTATTTTCAGGAGGTAATAAAGGTTCAATGCGAAGCCATTCTTCATCAGTCAACTCATATCGTCTCAACATAGTGAACACCCCTTTTTCTTTATTTTATCATGAAAAAGGGAAATAAAACATGCGTTTTGTGCAATTTTTATTTTTCAGACACGCTCTAGTGTTCTTGAGGTTTATCGGCGAAAAGTATGAGGATGGAATTGAAAATCTAAAACAGACACTTAAAGAGCAGGGATTAGATCCGGAAGATGAGAACATTAGAGCAGCATTCTTTGATGATGCTACTTTTGCAGATGGTACATATAATTTACCACCAGAAGCAAGATGGTCGACTATTATCAGTACACCGGCACCACAGCTTAATGTTGCACTTGATACAGCTTTGCAAAGGCTTGAGGAAGAAGATCCACAGTTGAAAGGCTGTTTTGTTAAAGGAACATTTACAGCACGCAATTTAGCAGCTAATGATATAAAGAAAATTGTTGATGAAGTGAACAAAATCAGTCATAAGACATTTGGAGAGGAAAAAGACCTTATTGGTCGTGTATACGAATACTTTCTTAAGGAGTTCGCAGTAAATGCTACAAAGGAGGAAGGAGAATTTTATACACCTCATGACGTAGTTCAACTTATTGCAACGATGATTGAGCCTTATGATGGCACCTTATATGATCCTTGCTGTGGTTCAGGAGGAATGTTTATTCAGAGTGCTGAACTTGTAAAGTCAAAGCAGGGAAACTTAAATGGTATCAATATATATGGTCAGGAAAAAGAACCGGCTACATATCGCCTTGCGAAAATGAATTTGGCTTTGCGTGGAATAAGCCATAATTTAGGAGAAGAAGCAGATTCATCATTTACACATGATTTACACAAGGGGCTGCACTTTAACTATATTATGGCAAATCCACCTTTTAATCTGAAAGGCTGGTATAATGACAATTTGAAAAATGACCCTCGTTGGTCTGACTATCAAACGCCACCTGAAAGTAACGCAAATTATGCCTGGATTTTGCATATACTTTCACATTTGAAGAAAACTGATGGAGTAGCGGGATTCCTTCTTGCAAATGGTGCATTGAATGATAGCGATACATTGGAAATACGTAAGGAACTGATTCAGAATGATAAAATTGAGGCTATCGTTGTTCTGCCAAGAGAATTGTTTATTACTACAGATATTAGTGTTACTCTGTGGATTCTGAATCAGAATAAAAAAGGCGGAAAATATCATAGAAGAAATCTCCGAAACCGCGAGCACGAGATGCTCTTTATGGATTTACGCCAATGGACAGAAAATTCTGTTAAGGGTGAGAGCAAAAAGAAAGTTCGGTTGGATACAGAACAAATTGAGAAGGCAGCAGAGATTTATCACACATGGCAATGTGAGGGGATTGACGGAACAAACTATGAAATACCAGAACTTTATCGCAGTGTTGGTATAGATGAAATTGAAAATAAAGGCTGGGCTCTTACACCGAGCAAATACATTGAGTTTATTGATCATGATTTAGAAATTGATTATGAAAAAGAAATGGTTCGTATTCAATCTGAAATGAAAGAGATTATGATGCAGGAAAAGAAATCCCAGCAGATGCTGGAAGAAGCATTTAGGGGGATTGGATATGGGATTGACTAAATATAAAATCGGAGAATTGATAGAAATAGTTGATGAAAGAAACAATCTTGGTATTAGAGATTTTTTTGGAATCAATATTAATAAAGAGTTTATGCCTACTGTTGCAAATACTGAAGGTTTAGATGAAACTAAGTATAAAGTGGTTAGAAAGAATCGTTTTGTTTATAGCGGGATGCAAACAGGTCGAGATGAATGCATTAGAGTAAGTATGTACAACAAAGATGTTCCGATATTGGTATCTCCTGCATATACAACGTTTGAAGTTGTTGCGACAGATATCGTTAATCCGTTGTATTTCTTTATGAAATTTCTTTCTAAGGAAAAGGATAGATATGGTGCTTTTTGTAGTGATGGAAGTATTCGTTCAAATCTGGATTGGGATGTGTTTTGTGATATTGAACTTGAACTGCCGCCACTATCAATTCAACAAAATTATGTAGATATCTATAATGCTATGCTGGAAAATCAGAAAGGCTATGAGCGTGGTTTGTATGATATAAAACTTGTTTGTGATGCGTATATTGAAGATTTGAGGCGAGAGATGCCTTGTGAAGCAATTGGTTTCTATATAGAAGAGGTCAATCAAAAAAATATTGGTAATCTCAAGTTGGATTCTGTACGAGGTATAGCCACAAGTAAAGAATTCATCAATACTAAAGCTAATATGGAGGGAGTTTCTCTAGAAAATTACAAGGTAGTAGAGCCTGGAATGATTGCTTTTATTTCTGACACTTCACGAAGAGCAGATAAAATGTCGATAGCTTTGAATCAGTCGGAAGAGAACTATTTAGTATCGTCAATATCAACTGTAATACAAACTGATAATACTAAACTACTTCCTAAATATTTGTATTTATTTTTTTGCAGAACAGAATTTGATCGTTATGCCCGTTTTCATTCGTGGGGGAGTGCAAGAGAAACATTTAGCCTTGATGATATGAAAGAAGTACGAATGCCACTTCCATCTATTGACGTTCAAAAATCCATAGTTGGTATCTATGAAGCATACACAATACGAAAAGAGATTAACGAAAAACTCAAAGCACAAATAAAAGACATCTGTCCAATTCTTATTAAAGGCTCAATAGAAGAGGCGACAAAAGCAAAGGAGGCATAGTCTATGGCAAGATTAAAAGAATACAATGGTCATTATTGTGAATCAGAATATGAATATGCCTTCATTGGCTTTTTGGAAGCGGAAGGTTGGAAGTATTCTTCTGGTAATAATATCCGTCGTATTACAAAAAGAGATGTACTGATTGCTGATGATTTCAAGAAGTTTATAGCAGACACCAACCCGGATTTGACAGAAGACGAGGTGACACAGATATATGATAATGTTCGTCTTGTAGGTGCGGAAAGTGATTTTGCTACTTTGCATAAAGTATATGGCTGGATGGTAAATGGTGTTCAGTTTACGACGCAGGATGGATTGCCAAGAATGATACCACTTATTGATTTTGATAATTGGGATAAGAATATTTTCCGTGTAGTGAATCAGTTTACAGTAGAATATACAAATAATGGTCAAAAAGAAAATCGCAGACCGGATGTGCTTCTGTTTGTAAATGGTATGCCCTTGTGTGTCGTTGAACTTAAAAATCCCGTTGATGCCAATGCGACTATTTATGATGCTTGGGAACAAATTAATATTCGATACTGGAGAGATATTCCACACCTTTTACATTATTGCCCTTTGGCTTGCATTTCAGATGGTGTGAAAACAAGATTAGGTACAGTACGTACACCTTACGAGCATTTTTATGCTTGGCGTAGAGTAAACGAAGGAGATGTTGTATCCACTCTTCCTTTTGCAGAAACAGAAACTATGATAAAGGGTGTTTATACACCAGAGCGGTTCGTGGAGATTTTTAGGGACTATATCTATTTCCAAGATAGTATTTACGACAGTGATGAAGTAGAAATCGTATGCCGATATCCTCAGTTCTTTGCAGCAAAACTTTTAAAACAAAGTATTGTAAATTCTGTTGTTACGAGGAGTGGTAAAGGTGGTACATATTTTGGAGCAACTGGATGTGGAAAAACATATACGATGGCTTTTCTCGCACGTCAGCTTGCACTTCGTTGTACTGATATTCCGGAAATCGGTTCACCAACAATTATATTAATTGTTGACAGAGATGAACTGCAAAAACAAGGTTCAAAGCTTTTTACAAAGAGTAAAGAGTTTCTTAATCTGGGAGAAGTATCTGTTGTAAAAAACAGAACACAATTAAGGCAGGAACTTGGTGCAAGACAAAGTGGTGGTTTTTATATTTGTACCATTCAGAAATTCTGCGATAGGGAAGATGACAAAATCGGACTTATCAATGATAGGCAGAATATTATATGTTTTTCAGACGAGGCTCACAGAACACAGCTTGAACATTCTAAGAAAATTCAGTTTAGTAAAGATGCCGATGAAAATATGAAAGCTATGGTTTCAAAACCATATGCAAAAGTATTGAAGGAAGCATTTCCACATGCTACTTTCGTTGGTTTTACCGGAACGCCTATTGCGGAAACTTATCAGACCTTTGGTGATGAAATTGACCGATATACAATGGATCAGGCAGTTGCAGATGGGCTTACTGTTTCCATTAAGTATCATCCGCGTATTGCAAAGGTATTGCTTGATAATAAAAAAGTAAAAGAAATTGAGAATTATTATAAAAAATGTGCAGATGATGGTGCAATATATGAGGATATCGAAGCAAGTAAGAAAGCAATGAGCTCCATGGAAATAATTCTTGGTGAGCCTTCCAGACTTGAGCGTCTTGCTACAGATATCCACAACCATTATGTTGCGTCTTGTGCAGGTGATCCGGATAGAATACAAAAAGCAATGGTTGTATGTTCTAATAGAAAGATTGCTTATGCATTATTACAGAAGTTTAAGGATAAATACTCGGAATGGTTTGAGGAAAAGAAATCACCTGATGGGGTTTCTGTAACAGAAGAGGAACTGAAAGAATTGAAACCGATGCCATTTATGGCAATGGTATCTAGTGTCGGCAGTAATGATGAAAAAGATATGTATGATTATCTTGGCGGAGTTAAAAATGATAAGCGTTCAGAAGAATTGGATGCTGCTTTTAAACAGGAAAAATCAAATTTCAGTATTGTCATTGTTGTAGATATGTGGATTACGGGCTTTGATGTTCCTTGCCTTACATATTTATATAATGATAAACCTCTCAAAAAGCATTTGCTGATACAGACAATAAGCCGTGTAAACAGAAAATATCCGGGGAAAGAATATGGTATGGTTATCGACTATATTGGTATTCGCGACAACATGCGTGAAGCCATGAAGGTATATGGAGGAGATACATCTGTTGCACCGACATCCGATGATGTTGAGCAGGCTACATCAGTGTTTAGAGAAGAACTAGAAGTGTTGAAAAACATGTTCACAGGTTATGATTTATCACCATTTTTAAATTCGGAATGTGATCCGATAGAACGATACAGACTCCTTGCAAAAGCAGCGGAATATGTATTTGTATCAACAGAAGAATTACAGTTGGAAGGAAATAAAGGTGTTCAGAAAGTATCTTTCAAAACCTACTTTTTAAAGACAGTAAAACGAATGAGGGCAGCTTTTGATATTTGTCAGCCTTCCGGTTATCTTGGGGAAGAAGAATCTGCACTTGCACAATGCTTTATGGCTATAGCAGGTTTTGTTCGTAAGATGAGCGGAACAAGTGAAGTAGACACTGATACGATGAATCGTGCAGTTTCAAAGATGGTTGAAGAAGCATTAAAATATAATCAGGTGGAAAGTGTTCTTGAAAGCGGAGAGGAAGAAGATATTTTTTCACCGGAATATTTTGAAAAATTATCTGATGTCAAAATGCCGGCAACTAAATTGGAACTTCTTGTGAAAATGCTCCGTAAACAAATTAAGGAATATGGAAAAGTTAATCAGTTAGCTGCAAAATCATATCAGGAAATGTTGGAAAAGACGATTGCAGAATATCATGAAAGACGTAAACATCTTACTGCTGAAGAAGCTGGTGAAGCACAGGAACAGGCATCAGAGGATATCATTAAGATTGCAACGGAACAGGCTTTAGCTATTCTTCGTCAGATGAACGAAAATAGGGAGAGTTTTCGAAAAATTGGCTTAACATTTGAGGAAAAAGCATTCTATGATATTTTGATTTCTTTGTGTGACCAATATAACTTTGAATATGGAACAGATAAAGAAGTGGATGGTGTTATAGTCAATGATAAATGTAAAGCTTTAGCAAAGAAAATAAAAGATATTATTGATACAAAGTCTTCGTTTGCCGACTGGCTCAATAACCAAAATGTAAGAAATGGATTGAAATTGGAAATTAAAATATGCTTGGTGAAGAATGGTTATCCGCCACAGTATAGTCCGGAAGTATTTAACAAAGTTATGGAACAGGTGGAGAATTTTGAGGAGTATTCTGGAACAGAAGGTATAGGAAATGAAGCATCTACTTCTGGGAAAATTTATGAGTATAAGCCAGAGTATAAGGTGATGATGGTTGCGGAAGATTCGTCGAAGTATGGTGATTCAAAAAATAATCAGTAGGGAGGTGCTGAATATGAAATACATGTTTTTCTATGATGAAACAGAGCATAGTAGAAAAATTAATTATGAGACTGTTACTGCGAATAATTACTGTGATAATTTTATAACTGGAATTGTAGGGTGGAATGCAGAAGAAAATGAATGTATTTCTGACAGATATCTTGCTTTTGAATCGAAGTATACTTATAGAAAAAAAGACGGAGAACTAAAAAGCCAGACTATGAAAGCAAAAGATTTTAGGCTGGGGTTTGCGTCTCTTAATAATCATACTATTGAGTTTTATGAAGACCTTGTATCATTGCTTGATGATAAAATAGTTATATATTTCTCTGTGTTCAGCAAAATAGAATATGTTATTAACCAATTATTTGTAAATTATCACAGTTCTATGTTTATTGATGTTGATTACATGAAATACTCAATAATTAAGGCTATCAATATATATCGACCACAAAAGGTGATAGAAGCAATCTATAAAGAACCACAAATATTTGTTAAAGAACTACGGTCTTTTTTAGAAGATAGGATTATTAATAATCAAGCTAATAATACTTTGAAAGAATGTGAGAATCAAGCTTTTGAAGAAGTACTTATACTGCTTGAGGACACAGAGGTACCCGAAACATTAGATTGGTCCTATTTTGCACCTTTTGATGGATTTAAGAAGTTATTGACAGAGATGAATATTTATGAATATCAGTTGATGATTGACCGAGAAGGGAAAGAATCTCATACATTGAATTCTGCAATAGATGTAGGTCTTGAAAATGTCACCGAAGAAGATTCTAAGGATTATGTTGGAATCAGAATGGCGGATATGCTTGTTGGATTAATATCTCGCTTGATGCAATCATTGAAGATATCATTAACCGGAAATTATAAAGAAGGGAAAATTAAGAGGACTCTTTTGGATTCTGGCTGGTTTGCAGTGAATCAAAGGCAACTTGATTTGTATAAGAAATTATATCTGGCAATTTGTGAGAATAATAAATATTGGTATAAAACTTTTTCTGGAATATATTCGGATGATTTAGTGTCTTTTGTAGCACTTCTTCAATTTATGAATCATTTTTCAGATGCAGATGAGATTCGTAAAAGGAATATAGAAATGCAACCAGAGTATTATAATGCCTTTGTTTGCGAGAGTTTGAACAAACGTTACGAAATAATGAGAAATAAATTGCCGATTTATCCTATATTAGAAGATGACAAAAATTATTTTTACAATCAAAGAGGTGCAATAGTTTATAAGGATATTAGTAATCAACCTATGTTGCCCTTATACAGTAGAAAGAATGAATTCTATGTTCTTTCAGTTGGATTTTCACAGAATGGAACTCCATTAGTAACAATCTCTGAAAATGATAAGCCGATATGTTATAGGTTGCCGGAGGATTATGGAGAATGGGCAATGAATGTAGTTGGAATGGCTAATATGGGTGAAAGATTATTCCCATGTAAAGTAGTGTTTTCGTTAATTGATGGAAGGTATTTGGTTGATATTTTATAACATTTAGGGAGTTCAGTAATTTATATTTATAGTATTAAAAAGTGGGTGAATAGATGGAAAAAATTTCTTCATATAATGTAGATATAGATAAAACAGCATATATGAATTGGAGAACCAGACCGCATCAACCGATTCATGATATGATGATTATTGCTGACGGATATATGAAGGCAGCGATAATGCTCGCACAGGACTGTTTGCAGGACAATATGGATAAGAAGGCTGATATTGTGGTTTTCCCAATATTGTTTTCGGCAAACCATGCAATAGAGTTGTATCTAAAATCTATAAACTGGTCTTTGAATATGTTGCTTAATGAGAAAGAGTCCTTTTGCGGAGGGCACGATATCAGGCAGATATGGCATACAGTAAAAAAACGTATGATAAGTTTTGAATCCGATAAAGACCAGAGAAAACAATTTAAGGAAATGACAAAAGAACTCGACGACTATATTTTAGAATTATATGACAAAATAGATAAAGACCATAATGCTAATGCAAAGATGAAAAATATGGATTTTTCACGGTATCCGTTTAATACAGATGACGAATATCATTTTTATATTGAGAACTATGGAAATGAGGTTGTAGATTTGGAAATGTTTGTGGAGGTATTCAAAAAAATAGGTGATAACTTAAATTGTATTGCTGGATATTATGAAGAAATGGCAACGTTTGTTTCTGATTATGATTGAGAGAAGGAGTGACACCGAATGATAGATATATATACAGAAAAAAATGATTCTAAAGACTGGATACTTCAAAACGATTTGTATTTCAATTTGAATACAGGTAATGAAGAAATGTCTCAAAATGAAATAAATCTCATTCAGCAAGTAGATGAGGCGAAGTTGACACCGGATAAGCATATTGAAACAAAATATGGTTTAGGTACAATCCGTAATTTGTCATCTGGCTGCAAGACATTACTTAATATTGTAAAGCATCCTGATAAGGTGGTGAATGTAGAAGAATGTGGTCCGAATGTGCTTAAAATAATTTTTACTATGGATAATATAAAGATTTATATGTCCAGACCATCGCTTTTTGATATCCCGGATGATGTGCAAATCAGATTCAATGATTCTGATATAGTGACCGGAGGGAAAGGATATAATGCCTGGTGGGGCAAGGAGTATGAAAGGAGAGAAGCAGATGATTTATAAGAATATTACATTTAAAGCAGATCCATTTTCATACAATCTGGAATTTGACGATAGAATAACTCTTGTTGGCGGAAATAGCGGTACCGGTAAAACAGTGCTTTATGAAATGTTAGAAGATCTACGATTAACTAACGAATACAAAGCTATAAAATTGTTTAATTACAAATCAGATAATTTCTCAGAATCGATTGAACAGTGCAGAGATAATTTTATTGTAGTCGATAATGCAGATAATTTGATTAATGATGAGGTCAGACGTTTTATTAATTTTGAGCCGTCGAATCAATATATGCTTTTCCTACGAAATTGCGACGGACTAAATGTATCTGATAAGAGCTTTAAGGTGTTGAAGTTTGACAATAATAGGATAACACTGGAAGAGGAGTTGTGATATGAAGTATTTATGGACAGAAGATACCGGCGCAGGACTTCACTTCTGGAAATTGGTTAACCAACTTTTCTTTAATGATGCACTTGTGGTCGAAAGTAAAGAAAGCAATCAGGGCTTATTGGATGCATTGGCAGAGATAGATATGAAAGAGGACGATAAGTATTATATTTCGTTTGACTATGTGGTTGATAATCAGGATATTCGTAATAAGTATCGTATGTTGAAATCAATAACAGATAAGGCAGAAGGAAAGATTATCATTCTGGATATGATTTGTTTTGAATATCTGATTCTTGCTTTTGATAAGCTGGTGACATGGACAGGCACTGGAAAGACAGATAAAATCAAGATCCGTGAAGAGGTTTTATCAGCAATTGAGGATCATAGAATCAACTTGTCAAAGATTGATGATGTGAAGACATTACAGTACTTGGCAGGTTTTAAGAGATACTCTACAGAGCGTGTGATGAAATCATTGGTGGGTGAATTTACACAAAACGAGAAGTGGTCCGTTAAGGGTTCGCTTATGGGTGAGTGCTGGTACAAGGATTGTTGTGTGTCAGAACATCCGGATAATCTGAGGTGTGGTAAGCCTGAGATTGAGGATGGGAATGAGAAGATGAGAATGCTGATACAGTCGGAGGAAGTACATCGCATATTAGAGTTCATGTAAATTGGTTATTTCTGAGTAATATTAAATTCTTTGAAATAACTATGAAGGAAAAGTGGCGGAGGCGGATTATTGAAGGAGAAGGATATATTGAAGAGGCTTGTTAAGAATGATGCCTTGTTCAGAAATATACACGTAATAACACAAAATTATGATATTATTCCAAAGGACAAAAATCACATGGGAGCTTATATTGAATTCCAAGATTTGAATGAGTTACGTGAAGATTTTTTGGAGGAACTGATAGATTCGATTGTTGACTGGATATATAGCTCCGACAAGTTTGCGGAGTTGAAACAAAAAGCAATGGATAAAGGAAAATCAGATGCTGCAGCAACTCAGGAGGTTGGTAGAAAAGCAAGGCAGAAGTTTAGAGCTGACCATAATACTGATGAATTGTTAATCCAGGGGCAATTCGGAGAATTATTATTATTTCATTTTATACAAAAATTTATGCAGGCAACACCTTTATTGAGAAAAATGAAGATAGCTACATCTTCAGAACATGAAAGATTTGGTGCGGATGCAATTCATTATAAAATTCAGGATGCAAAAAATATTATAATCCTTGGAGAAGCAAAAACATATAGTAGTAATTACAAATTTGCCACAGCATTTTCTGATGCATTAAATAGTATTGTTAATACATATAAAGAGCACAGGAGAGAGTTAAATCTTTATGTGCATGAGGACTTTTTGGATAATGAGATGAATCAGGTTGCAGAAGATTACTTGAATAATACACTTGAAAATGTTGAGGTTCATTTAGTTAGCATAATTACCTATAATGAAAATAAAAAATTGGAATTTGATACGGAGACAGGGATTAAAAATCAAATAGAGACGATAATTGCAGAAAGATATCATTTGTTTGATAATAATAAAATTGATATTGAGAATAATCCTATACTGAGGCGGATAACATATATTGTTTTTCCTGTATGGGATTTGAAAGGTTTGGTTGAAGAATTCCAAAAGATGATATGATTCAAAATGAGGTACATGATCTATGGAAGAGAAAATGAAGCAAGTTCTTTATAAATGGCTTGAAATTGATCTGGTTAATATTGCTAAAAAAATGGGACTGTCAAACAAAAGTTGTGATGTAAATTTAGAGTTACTTATGGATACAATTCGGTGTCTTGATTATGAATCTATTGTAGTTAAAAAACCATCGGTTAATTATATTATTACTGTTATCGGTTTAATGTGGGAGCATGTTGATCATACTAAATTTGATTTAAGAAAATTCGTTATTAAAATCTTATCACGTATCGGATATCCTACTTCTGCAATAATATGTGATAAAGATTTCGATAAAGAGAACGGAACTTTTTCAGGATTAGATAGTTGGATAGATGAGGTTGCTCTGACAATTAATCAAACGAAAAATGAGATTATGGTTGCTAACCAAAAATATCTTCTTACAGATTATCAAAAACAGATATGGGATAGTATGGATAACGATAAGGTATTGGGAATATCGGCACCGACATCAGCGGGGAAATCTTTTG
This sequence comes from Blautia wexlerae DSM 19850, assembly GCF_025148125.1. NCBI lineage: Bacteria > Bacillati > Bacillota > Clostridia > Lachnospirales > Lachnospiraceae > Blautia > Blautia wexlerae. The sequence goes on along the minus strand of NZ_CP102267.1, from coordinate 4,229,566 downwards.
TTATTCTTTTGAAACTTGTAGATAGGTTGATAAATGATAATATAGATATTGTATATATTGTTCCGACTTTAAGTTTATTAAATCAAGTAACTGAGGATTTTAATAGAGAATTGAAAAAAGTTGGAGTAACAGATTATTGGATTTCAAATTCATTTGATGATCAACAATTATCGAATAAAAAGAATATTTATATTATGACACAGGAAAAAGCCATAGCTGCTTTTTCTGATACAGAGAAGGCCTTTACAAAAAGATTGATACTTGTAGCAGATGAAATCCAAAATATTGAAAGAATAAGAGAGGACAAGGATCAAAGAGCTAAAATTTTATATGACACTTTAATTGAATTTAGATATAAAGATAATGTTGAACAAATTATTATATCGGGACCTAGAATAGAAGAAATTGAAAAAGTTGGTAAAAGTATTTTTGGCATTGAAACAAAAGATCATACAACGGATATTAGCCCGGTACTCAATTTAACATATAGTATAAAAAAAGTTGATAAAAAATATTACTTGAAACAGTATTGTGCATTGACGCAGGAACCATTGACTTTAGAAATTGAAAATGCAGAAATTATTGAGGGATATGGAAAAAAACAGTATACGGATAGGTATTTGTCATATCTAAACAATGTAGTAAAAGGAGTAGGTGAGAATTGTCAAAATATAGTTTTTTCACCGACTTCAGATTCCGCGAGAAAGATTGCAATGGCCTTAGGTGACACAAGCAACGGGATTGAAAGAGAACTTATTGAGTATTATGGTATGACGGTTAGAGAAAATTATTCTCTTTGTAAAACATTGGAAAAAGGGGTTGCGTATCACCATGGAAAGTTACCTATGCATGTGAGAAGAACCTTAGAAAAAGCTATAGCAGATAAAAAAATAAATACGGTTGTGTGTACGACTACCTTATTGCAAGGAGTCAATTTGCCGGCTCAGAATGTTTTTATTAGGAACCCACATCTTTATGTTAAGAAACAAAAGCAATCTTCTGAATTGACGAATTATGAGATGGCTAATTTGCGAGGTCGGGCAGGAAGATTGTTAAAAGATTATATAGGTCGAACATTTGTGATGGATGAGGATGAGTTTATAGATTCGGAAGGCTACGAGCAACTTGAATTATTTGAAGATGTTACCAAGGAACTTCCCTCAGGCTATGAACAAAAGTTTGAAGAATATAAAGATTTTATAGAGGAAGCATTAGATAATAATACGCCAGTAGATGCAACTATGAAAAAATATGGATATATTATTTCATATATAAGACAATCTGTTTTGAAGTATGGTGCTGAATCGCGTGGTCGTATGAAAAATGTTGGAATAAAGCTTACACAAAAACAGGTTGCAGCAATTATATTAAAACTCGATTCAATAGACGTTCCTAAAGAAATTTGTTATAAAAACAGGTATTGGGATCCGCTTGTATTGGATTATATTTATAATGAATATGATGGAAAACTCCCTAATACACCGATGGAGAAAGGTGCAAAAAGTAAGTTGGATAAGGCAATGCGTTTTCTTAGGGAAAATGATGTAACGGCTGAAATGTATAATAAAAATATACCTTCAACATATAGAAAGAAGACGATGCGTAGTATAATGTCTAGCTTATCATTACAGTGGGCTACTGGAAAGGCACTTTGTGAAATATTGAACAACTCAAGATATGAGGGAGATGATGGCGCGGATAATATTGATAGTACTATAGAATTGTTGCAAAATACAATCTCGTACAACTTACCATTGTTGCTAAAACCTCTTTATGATATGAAACAATCAGAGAGTCCTTTTTTGAAGTGCATGCAAGTAGGAGCTTTTGGTGTAGTAGAAAGATGCATGATTGAAATGGGAGTTCCAAGGGAATCAGCATTGTATCTGTATAAAGAGATATTTGATGAAAAAGAAATTAAAGTCAAGAATCGATTAGAGTTAGAACAGATAATAAGAGAAAAGATTCGATTAGAATATAAAAACATACCATATTGGATACAGGTGCAGTTGGATTTTTTGATTTAATTTTAGGTATGTTTTATATAAGATTAAAGGAGATGATGCAAAATGATATATGTTATAGAATCTATCATTTTTATTGCAATGACATATATATTTAATAATATACGAAATATGAAATTCTATACATGGGTATTAGAACATAATAAATATACATTTGATGTGTGGGCTCAAGCAAAAGAGAGTTTTGCTTACAATGTAACAAAGATTGTAGAGACAATGCCAACATTTTCATTTGCACCTACAAGCTGGGATTACTATCAAATGAGAAAAGAATGGTATAATACCTATAATATCGGTGAGAAATTTTTAATATGTATTGGAATGACATTATTAGCTATAAGAGGAATAGTCGGGAATGTTTTAATAGATTTAGTATTTGTTATTACATTTTTGTATGAACGTAAAGTTTTGCGGATAAATTCTATAATTAATTTGGTGAAAGAAATAGATGTTGGGGCAATTATAGAGTCTTTGGTAAGTTTTATTTCTGAAAATGGAAATGTCATATTGCTTATAGTGTTTGTTTCCTTAGCGGTATATGCAATGTATGAACGAAAAAAAATTGCAACCTATCAATTAGAGGCTATTTGGGGGAAGGATGCAACAAATGTTAAACAAGTAGCTGATCGGCAAAAAGCAATTGAAGATATATTATTTTGTCTTAGAGTCAAAATCTATAATAATTCATGTGTTATTAAACAAAATATTCGATTTATTGAGGCGAGAAAACACACCAATGATTCTTATTTGATAAGTAGATATGAAGATTACACAACGGAAATAGAGCAAATAAAAAAACTTTTAGCTGAAATATGGAATATTCCGTATGGAATAACAATCTATGCTAAACATAATCGAAAAGCATTTGTTCAGTTAAGAATTTTGGAATTACTTCTAAGCGATAATATTGGACATATAGAATTGGATGAATGCAATAAGCCAGCACTTATAAAAATAGATTTAACTCAATCAAATAGTGAATTAAAGCGGGAGTTTATGATAAAGTGGACGCATTGTATATCTCAAGTGGATGGAATAACTAGGTATTTAAAATATATGAATAAAAAGATGATGAGATATCAAAGGTTGATTACTAATGTTACAGATGTAAAAGAACTAAAAGAAATTGTAGAAAATATAAAAGACTGAGCAATAGGTGAATTATATAGAGCTTGCAATACACATGACACTAGACTATAATGTTCCTATGGCAACAGTTTGGCAACAACCATTCAGTAGGTCGAAATAATCATTGTAATTTATATAAAAATGTGCCCCATATCCGAATATATGAAAGTATAAAGCTGTAAAAATCTACGTTGAATTTTACAGCTTTTTGTGTATAATATAAGTAGTAGAAATAATACGAAATCAAAGGAAGGAGCTAAAGGAATATGGCAAATATTTTACCAGTGTCTGATTTGAGAAATTATAATGAAGTTCTGAAAAATTGTCATAAAGGAGAACCAGTATACCTAACAAAGAATGGTAGAGGACGTTTTGTAGTTATGGATATTGAAGACTATGAGCGTGATCGTGCAGAGAAAAAGCTTCTCCTGAAGCTGCAGGAAGCTGAAGAAGCAGTGAAAGATGGCGAAGGTTGGCTGAATCTGGACGAACTGAAAGCACTTGTGGGGGAATAAGATGTTAAAATTGCGGATCAATCCGGTTGTTGCAAAGGATTTGAAAAACATTCGAGATTATATTGCTGAAGATAACGAAGATTATGCAGCAAAGACCATAAAGGAAATTTATGGCAAATTTGAGAATCTCCAGATGTTTCCAGGGATGGGTGCAGATCTCTCAAAACGAGTCAGCTTTCGGACGGACTATAAATATGCGATATGGGAAGATTATGTGATTATCTACAAGGTAAGCAACGAGTATGTAGATATCTATCGTGTCATCAATCGGTATCAGGATATTACGAGAGTTTTTGATTGATAACAAATTGATAACACCGTTCAGTACAGTCTGTAGACTTTGGACAGTGGAACACATATAAAACCAGATAGAGCCATGATTCTTATACAAAAATGTATAGAGGCAAGATTTTATTTGCGAATTCGAATAAAAAACTATGAGTATTCCAAAAAGAAACCTTAAAGAAGTCCACACCCGAAGAAAAAGCAGTAAATAAGCTGTTTCCAGCCGTTCTGAGAGAAAAGTTACAAAAGAATTGAATATTACGGTTCAAATGAGACTTTTTCTCACAGTCTCGATTATTATCGCCTTTGTCCATTCCATTCTTTTTTCCATTTCTCTTGTCATAGAAAATTCAAGATCTGCAGTTTCCGAGGAACAGCCAAAACTGGAAACTAACAGTTTTTCATCTGTTTTATCTGGATTCGTAATATAGTCCAGAGTTTTCTTGTCTGTTACTTTAATGGGGAAGATCTTAAGATACGCCAAAATTCTTTCTCCATCTCTTTCAATTCCTGCGTTTCTTCAGAATACAGATCTCCGGTACTGTTTACTTTTTTCGTAATCTGATTAATATTCACACCGATCTTATGCATTTCCTCGTATTGTTTTTTTAATGGAGTAGTGTCTGTATTGACAATATAACCGTCAATTGCCATTTTACGAAGATAAGCTCCCATGTTTTTAGTCTTTGATTCAATCATCTTTCTGCGAATCAGCTTCTTTTCTTCGGGGGAAACACAAAACAAGATCTGTATATTTCTTTTTCTCTTTGCCATAGATAGATTCTCCTTTCATTGGTTGCTCAAAGTAGTGGCTTTTGTGTTTTTGATTTAGGGCAGGGTTCCCTAAATTGCTGGTTTTTTTGGAAGTGTATATACACTTCCTGTCCTTGCTATTTACCGGTGGCACAGCCGCTGGAAGAGAGTCTTTTGAAAAGAACCCTCTATAGATAAGGTATTCAGAGAAGAAAAATAGGACATCGCAGATCTGAGGTATGACGAAAGAAGGATTCTATGGTATAGTAAAATCTGAATGAGAAAAGAGGAAAAGAGGTCTTACCGATGTCACGGAAAAACCATGAAATGATAGATGGAAAATTACTGCAGACTGACAAGAAATATGCTCAGTTGAAATTAAAGCAGAAAGAGAAGATTGCAGAATGGATGTTCCAGGCAACCAGGGATTATTATATGAAAAAATACACTTTCCCAAACGACAAACATCTGGAAGAAGTGGTGGATATTGTGTATGAAAAAATTGAAGATGCAGAAATCTGGATTCCGTATGGAGAGGTATTCAAGCATTACAAATCCAAACGATCGGATATCAATAAACGTATCAGAAGATCTCTGAATGAAAAAGAAGAGAGTCGGATTGAGAAGGTTTGCTTTATGAATATGTGTATGATCCAAGATGACAAAGGAAATGTGCTGGCATTGGATAAAGTGAATGACAGCTATACAGGGACAACTTTTCCAGGTGGTCATGTGGAGCAGAACGAGATATTTCAAAAATCTATGATCCGGGAAGTTTGGGAAGAAACAGGTCTTACGATTGAAACACCGAAGCTCTGCGGTTTATATCATTGGCATAAGGGTGGAGTACATTATGTGATTACGCTGTACAGAGCTGATAGATTTATCGGAGAATTGACAAGTTCGGAGGAAGGGCAGGTGTATTGGATTCCGCTGGAAGAATTAAAAACCAAAGAATTGGCTACAGGTATGGAATACGTTTTACAGATCTTGGAGTCTGAGCAGGTGAATGAGTGTTATATGCATCTGGAAGCAGATGGATATGTTGGAGATTTATATTAAACGAAGTATCTACTTGGGATAAAATAGTTGTTGTGATGAAAATGGGAGAACAATAATGAATGAAAAATTAGAAATGGCAAAAAATTCCTTATATAATGCAAATGAAATAAAGGATATTAAAGAAAATCCGGTTGTTGAATCAGTTTTATTGGCACCTATAAAGGCAATCCCTGTTTTGGGGGATTTAATTGATTCATCAACAAATAAGTTATTAAATGATTTTCAGCAAAAGAAAGAACAGGAATTGTTAGATGTTATTTTGTAAGATGATCATTCTATAACATCGGAAATGGTAAATGATGTAGAGTTTATCATCAATTTTGCACGAGCAAAAGAGGCAGTGCAAAGGTTGGCAACGACCGATAAAGTTGAGTATTTTGGAAATCTTATACGAAATGGTTATTTGCAGGGGAAACATATAGATGGTAGTATTTTTGATGAATATATTCACATATTGAATACTATGTCGTATAGAGAAATACAATATTTAGTTGAATACAAAAAATATTGTGAAGATTCATCTAAAAGAGGTAAATCAACGAAACACATAAATGGTAGAACATATAGCAACAAATACGAATCGTTTTGCAATGAATATTCAAAGCAAATAAAGGTATCTCCAGGAGAAGTTGATTACGTGTTCTTACATATTAAACAAACGGGATTCATTGAGGAAGAATTTGAAACAGAGTCTGGAGATGTAGATGAAAATGATAATACATTTGACTCATTGGATGTTGAAAGTAAGGGATATTATATAACAAAAGAGTTTCTGGATTTTTATGAAATGGTTTTGAAAAGAAATAAAAATAATGGATAAATAAAAAGCTACTTCTGTGAGGTTGACTTGCAGAAGTAGCTTTTTTTTAGATATTGGAGGGGGTAATAAATAAAGTTAATTGAATATCCAATCATCAAAAAGGGCACAAAAAACACTGTATTTCTACGGTGCGTTCTGTCAGATATATTCTGTTTTATGATAGCAGAAAACTGGAATTCACAGTTCTTCCATCCTTCCCATCTTCAGCGCCATAACAAGAGTTCCGGCTGCCATCACAAAGACACCAATTTCAATCACATAGATGGGAAGAAGCGCCGGACCTGCCACGGCAAAGAAGTCCACGATAAAATGAATCCCATATGCAAGAACCGCTGTAAAAGCCGCTGTCCTGCATTTGCCTGCCTTTACCGCCCGGTAGATCAGCAGTGACAACCCGATATGCAGAATGATGGCACTGATTCTTTCGATTCCGCTTACAAAAAAGAGTGGTGCCGGTGTTGTCCATAGGGCCGACAGCTGTGACACGATCTGGTTTGCAGACTCAGCAGGAAGTGCCGCCAGCGTATTCTGCATGGCTCCGCTGTTGATCATCAGCATGGACACAAGATTGCTGATTCCGGAGAGTCCTCCGATTAGAATGGCCTCCACACCGCCATGCCCGATTCCATACATCAGTGCATTTGGAAAATCCAGCCATTTCTTCATCCAGAACTTCATGGCAATCAGTCTTCCGGTCTCTTCAAAAACCGCTGCAGCCAAAGCCGCGTACACATAGTAAAGCCATGGCCTGCTCTGTGCGTTCAGTCCGCAGAACTGAATGACAAGAACATGCAGCTGCTGTTCCAACAGCATGGCAAACAGCAGATAGGTTCCTGCTCCGATAAAGAACGAGGAAATCCTTGCCTTAAGCTTCACCCTTCCTGCAATGAACAAAGCAATCGGTACCCCCATCGAGAGGACAACGGAGCAGATAACTCCCGCTATCGCCAGACCTGATATTGTGTTCAATTCCATCTTTATACCTCCCTGATTCTCAAAAAATTCCTTTATTGTATTTGAACTGTCCATACAATATAAAGCCTAATCCGACAATAACTGCTGGAAGAATGATATAATCTATAATTATTTCACTCCAAAACGAAACAATAAAACCTAATACAAGAGATATTCCTATAATCAGCGTTCCTGTGCCGACTGTTTTTCCATACTTTGGTATATCTTCTTCCTTTACTTTTCGCCTGTTATAAGAGTGAATTGTGCTGATATTGCCTTTGATATTTACAATTCCCACAACAGATATGAACACTCCCAAAATCAACATTATAATATCTTCCATAATGACCTCCTAAAAATAGAATAGTTCCTCAAATTTTTTGTCCAATGCAATACAAAGAATTAGAGCCAATTTTGCAGTTGGATTAAACTGTCCTGTTTCAATAGAACTAATGGTATTTCTTGATACCCCTACCATTTCTGCAAGCTGAGCTTGAGAAAGATTTGCTTCTGTGCGAACTTCCTTTAAGTGATTTTTCAGTTGTAATTGTTCTTTCATATTCTCACCTCTAAAAGATGGCTAACAAATCCAACAAATGCCAAAATGGAAAGCACAAAAAACAGAACAGTCAAGACCAAATCGCTCTTTCGCTTCATTTTGATAAAACGAACTAACCATTGTGTTGCAATAATGCTGAAGTATATAACCCACGGACTGTAAATCATAGTATGAGCAAGCACAGAAGATAACAGCGAAAGCAAACAACACACTAAAGCACCAACTCTGCTTGCGTGACTTCCGGCTTGATATACCACTTCCATTTCAGCCAAGTCCTTATTGCGATGTTCTTTTCTGCTTGCATTTAAGATTTCGTCCTTTTTCATAAAAACACCTCCATACCAAGTTTTCTTTGCATATTTTATATCATACACATACCAAGTTTTCTTGTCAATAGAGTTCATAAAAAAGTTACAACCGATATAAGAGATAACTTTTCTACCACTTGGATTATGCGTTAGATTGGAATCTTGCTAGAGCGTGTCTGAAAAACATTTTAAATTGTTTATTTTAACCAAATTAATATTGAGGCGATACAAATAAATCCCAAGTAGGTTGCAGCTAATTTGTCATAACGTGTAGCGATTCGTCGGAATGCTTTTAATTTCAGAAAATACTTTTCTACTAAATGGCGTTCTTTGTATAACCACCAATCACAATGACGTTCAAATTTAGCTCCCTTTCGGGATGGAATGGTTGGCTCTCCACCGCGTGCGTACACATAATCAAGCAATTTATTACTGTCATATCCTCGGTCAGCTAACACATTGCTTCCGTTTATTTCAATTTGATCGAGCAAAGGGATTGCATAATTGATATCATTACGCTGTCCCTCACTGATCATTAAATAAACTGGATATCCATAGGCATCTACTACCGCATGGATTTTGGTGCTGGCTCCTCCACGACTATGCCCGATTTCATTTGAAGGCCCCCTTTTTTTGCACCGGCACTATGCTGGTGCGCCTGGATAATAGAAGCATCAATGGATAATTCTTCCAATTCTGCTTCAAGACTTAAAATACGGAAAATATTATCAAGGATACCATCATCGATCCATTTTCGGAATCGGCTATAGACAGTTTTCCATGAACCATAACGTTCAGGAAGATCGCGCCAAGGTGCCCCACTACGTGCAAGCCATACAATTCCATTCATAATGATACGATTGTCTTTCCTTGGACGTCCTTGTTTTCCAGTATTTTCAGGAGGTAATAAAGGTTCAATGCGAAGCCATTCTTCATCAGTCAACTCATATCGTCTCAACATAGTGAACACCCCTTTTTCTTTATTTTATCATGAAAAAGGGAAATAAAACATGCGTTTTGTGCAATTTTTATTTTTCAGACACGCTCTAGTGTGAAGTATTATATAACCAAATTGAAGGAAAAGAATTATCTGAAGAAGCAGGGAAGTAGCCAAAAAGGGAAATGGGTGATATTAACAAAACGAGATTAACACTTGTATCAATTCATGTTAAACTATGAAATGTAAGGAGAGAAAGATGCCTAGAAAACCATCATTAGACGGCAAAGATTCTAGTCTGAGAATCAGGATGTCACCAGAGCAAAAAGAAAAGCTAGTATCTTATGCAGAGAGACATTATCAGACTATGAGTAATGTAATATTCCAGGCGTTGGACATTCTTTACGCAAGAGAAGAACAACAAAATAATAAAGAGTAAAATGGAGTTATTTTGGAGTTTATTTCTTCATGCTTGAATGAAAAAGTAAATTCTACATTCTAATATACTCTTGCAAGGTAGAATTAAAAAATACATTTAACCCATTTCTTCATAAGCGGTGCGAAAAACACAAAAACAGAACGCACGTTCGAAATATAAACCTCTAATAACAGCCTTTGCGTGTCATGAAACGCAGTCCGCAAAGGAGTTTGAATAATCCACATATTTTTTAGCACTCCTCTTTGGCACTTTTTTGATAATCCCCTTTGTAAGAATCAGAAAATCCGATTCATACGGAGCACCAGAGAAAACATCAAAAAAAGACACAGAAACATAGAGAAAAAAATTAGAAGCCTTGCATCAGGGAACGTCCTGACGCAGGGCTTTTTCAGTCCTGAAAGGAAAGGGAAGAAAAATAGTGCAGTATCCCGGAAGCGCCGGAAAAGGAAGTTTTTACAAGTGAGTTTGCTAAAAAAATGCAAAGTGGGTGTGCGAAGGGACAGGACATATAAGCTTTGTATTCTATCTGGCAAACTAGACAGACTTAAAAGTCATATTCTACCTTCGAGGGGTATGCTTTTCATCTAAAATAGAGTACGATTAATAAAAAAAGGAGGTAGATGGATGGATCTTATCAAAATTGGAAAATATATTGCAGGTAAGCGAAAGTCATTGGGGATGACACAAAAGCAACTGGCAGAAAAATTAGGTATGAGTGATAAGTCTGTTTCTAAATGGGAGCGAGGAGTTTCCCATAGTTAAAGATACCACACCCAATATCACAAACTCACGCTTAAACAATATTCCTTAGTCAACCACATACAATAACAAATACAAAAAAGCTGGAAGCAGACTTAATTTTGCTCCCAGCTTTTCTTTATTGTTTTGATGAAGTCGTTCAATGATACTTGTTTTTGCTATCTGCTTACATAATGTGCATACTTGTCACTTGTGTTCTGATATATCTGTCCCTCTTATTGCCTAAACTCATATTAAGGGTGTGATATATCCAAGTGCAATAGCCTTGTTATAGGCTTCGATAGCATTTTTAGCCCCCAGCTTATCATAGATGCTTTGGATATGGTTGTAAAGTGTCCGTTCACTGATATACAGTTCTTGCGCTATTTCATGCTTTGTTTTCCCTGTTCCAATCGCCTTAATAATTTCCGCTTCACGATCTGTCAGGGGATCTAATAAAGGGGGCGTAGTGGATTTGTGACCTTTACTAATAGCTGTAAGTTTTTTTACCAGCTCATCAGCAGAAGCCGACTTGTCAATATAACTTACAGCACCTCTTTTAAGTGCCTCCTGTCTATAAACCGGCATATCATAAGAGGATAGCATAGCCACTTTTGTTTTTGGCTTTTTGTTATATATTTTTTCTATCAGGTCAATGCCAGAATTCTTTGACTGATCTCTTAGGTTAACATCCAATAATACAATGTCCCATTCGTCTACGGAAAGAATATTCCAAAACTCTGTTTCATTACTTACATAGTGACAGATTGAGATTGCGTCCCAATCTTCCAGAAGTTTGCTTAAACTCTCTCCAAATATCCTGTGGTCATCAAATAGTAATATCTTCATTTTTTCTCCCCAAAACTGCCGTTGCAGTTAAAATACCATCTTTTTCTAAATACTGAATGTTACCGCCATTCCCATTTATCAACACCGTTAAGAACAGCATACCACCTTTAGAAGAAAGAATGTTTTCAATGTCATTCGATTTCGCGCCGTCATTTTGACAGGTAATTACGAGTTTACTTTCTTCATTTAACGCGATTTCCAAATGGATAAAAGAAGCGGCAGCGTGTTTATAAACATTGTTGACAAGCTCTTTGATTATCTGCATAGTCTGTTCCAAACTGTTATCTTTTTTCAAAGCAATCCTTGCTTCGCTGTCAATGGTAAAATCTATAAATATATTTTTCTTTGGGTACAGCTTCTTAATGGCGTCAAGCATATATTCAATATGTTCCCATGAAGCATACCCCGAAAAGATATTAGACGAATAGAAATTCATCATATTTCTTATTCGCAGTTCCAAATCAGATAATATCCTTTTTGTTTCATCAATAGCTGGTGAGCGAAGCGACAGAAGATTTTTGGCACCTCCAATATCTTGAAGCACATCGTTGTGAAGTAGCATTGAAAAATCTTCCCTCTCACTTGCAATATAGTTCGTTAATTCATAATACTTTGTCAGCTCGTTGTAACGAGCTTCCATGTCGCCAAGATGAATGACAGCAAAGGCCTCAAATAAAAGCATTATAAGCTGAAAAAACACATTGACTTGCAGGGTGGACAAATCAAAGCAATAAAGTACGATTGTAAGCAAAGGAATCATGAAAACAAGGACATATCTTGCTTTCCTCTGGGCAATCGGAAGAATATTAACCTGTTTCAAATTTATATATTTATAATCAAGGAAAATTCCCACGAACATTCCAATTAACATAGTTATCGCAGGTAGAATTCGGAAATTGAAAAACGACAGTATGATAGACGCAATTCCAAACAGCAAGCGAACCATTTTCCCCCGGCTTGCGTCAGTTCTTACCAGCATTATTCCGATAATCAATGCAAAAACCAGAAATGCACCCGTGTATAAGGTGGAAAATCCATCATACATCAGCGCCGCAATAAAGGAAACAGAAAGCAGGTTCCAGCCACATTCGGATATTGTTGCTTCTCGCCGTGATGTCATTACATGAAGATAGAGCAGATTGAAATAACAAAGCAAGACGGCAATCGACAATAAGTTGATGACTCCATCATTCGCAATCCCTTTATGTATTCTATCCAATATAACCCATAAAGTCACAATACCCGCATGAAGAAACAGATACGGATAGAAGCGTTTATCCTGCATAGACCCCCCTCCTTTCAGCTAAAATTCATTATGTTAGTAATATGATGATACGATCCGTTCTTTAGTCATCAGACATAAACCACACGCAGTCAAAACTATTATACTCACTGGAGAAAATAGTAGCAACACCCACACATTATTCGTTTTCATAAATATCCCACATTTTAAGACAACCAGCAAAATATGAAGCAGTGTTGCAAAGATAGGAATACTCTTAAACCAGTTCATATTTCTAATCCAGAGAATCAAAACATTTATAAATGCCGAATACAATATGCTAAGGATCAGAAAATAGGTGCCTAATAACAAGATAAGGTTTGGCAGGCGAATGGAAATTATCAAAAGTAGAGGAAACAAAAGGATCAGCGTTCCAATCCATAGTGATAGCAGATTCTCCTTAACAATACTTGAGATTTTAATACCATTAGCAAGTTTCCATTCTATTCTCTTTGTGATTTTTTCTTGCTGCAACATATCCTTGCTTATTTCTCCGGCAAAAAAGATAAATAAGCACAGGTATCCATCAAGCATAAAATACTTTATATCAACGCCAAATACAATGTTTTCTGAAATATCCCCAAAGTTCATCAGAGAGATCATGCCGAAGATAGCTGCTACCGCACTCATAAATATAAAATTCCAGTTCAATACCCTTTTAAGGTTTAATGTTATCAAACCCATTCGCCATCCCTCCTGATGACTGTTTCGTTGCTCATGTGCCGAGCCTTAAAGAAACTTAATAGTGCAAACATCATGCAAAGTGCAACATCAACCACAATAATCAAATAGTCAATTCCTATATGATGTTGATTCACAAACTCTGTAATTCGTTCTGCCGACATCGCAATCAAATAAACCAGTGCAAAATTACCAAAGAACAGAACATTTTTGAACAGTTTTACTCGTTTTACATCCAGTACAATGATATTCAAAGCGACAATCTCACAAAAACTAAGTACAAGAATACTAAGATAAACGCATACGATCCGCCCAAAGCTCATTGTCCAGTCGGTAAAGTAATAGCAACTCATAAAAACAAAGAACGGGATAATACCAGAAAATCGGAAAATCTGTATCGAATACTGTTTTATAATCTCTTTTACTGCAATTCCAGAAGCTGCAAAAAATTCAATTCTCCGGCTTAACTTATCCTTTGCTGTCAAATCTACAATCATAGCACCGGATTGCAGGGAGGTAAGACCAAAAATAACCGCATAGAGCATTAGGACTAAATAATCATCTCCCTTAGACTGCAAGGTGTCCATCTGCATTGCAAAGCTCATAAAAATCGCCAGAATGGCAACAATCGCAGTATCAATTAGGAGGCTTTTACTTCTGGTAAGATAGTAGCCTGCGCCTTTTCCCATGTTACTCATGCCGATTGCCCTCCTTAATAAAGATTTCTTCCAATGATTGTCCTTGCATTTCTTGAATACCCTTATCAAACAGCAATCTGCCATTTTTAATCATAGATACATCATCAGCGCACTTTTCAATCTCGCTAAGGTCATGTGAAGTGATAATAACCGTTTTTCCGTCAGCTTTTAGAGCCTCTATCAAACTACGGATTTCTACTCTGGATATGGGGTCTACACCCGATGTTGGTTCATCCATGAGCAGAATATCCCGTCCCATCATAATCACAATCAAAAGGGACAGTTTTCTTTTCATTCCTTTAGAATAAGTGCTAACACGCTTTCCTAAATGCTCGGTCAATCCTAATTGCGTACAATAGCCGTCTGAACGATCATTTATTTCAAATCCAAAGTATTTCCCAAAAATTCTCAAATTTTCAAGACCAGTCTGTTCTTCATACAGATAGTCATTTTCAAGCTCCATTGCATATTTCCCTGCAATGTTGATTGTCCCTGCATTTGGCTGGTATACCCCTGTAATCAAGCGTAGCAGTGTTGTCTTTCCAGAACCGTTCGGGCCAATAATCGCATGGATTGTATTTGCTTTTACATTCAGGCTAAAATTCTCAAACAAAACTCTGCCACCAAAACCTTTTTTTAAGTTCTTTACTTCAATCGCATTTTGAATCTCAGACATATTTTTTGCTCCTTTCATTTGGTGCTCCACCATATAGGTATAGTGTATAAAACGAAGAAGCATTTTGCATGAGTAATTACTGCAATTTCGATACTGCCATCAGGCAAATGTCACAGAAACCTCACAACGAGAAAAAAATTTAGTATTCTGTCAGTTCCACAATTACATTACTTTGCAGATACAGCCAGTCCGTAAATTCTTTCGGGCTGGCTGTTCCTGTTTTTACAGCCTTTTTTCTCTGCAAGGCTTCTTTCTTAAAGTCGGAAAAGGCAACCTGTATTTTTTCCAGACGGTCAGCCGGAAAGCCTGCGGTATTCTTTACTCGGTTTATTTTGTTGCGCCAGTTCTGGCATTCATTTTTATAAAGCAGGTCATAGTTGTTTTCTCTTGCCCTCTCGTCAAATTCCCGCTTGTTTTGAAGCGCCTGTACTTTTCGGCACTTGTCGCTGCACAGCTCATACCGCTGGCTCTTTGCCAGAAAATATTTCCCGCAGACCTTGCACTGCCGGAAGCAAAGCCCCCAGTCATTCAGCCTGTTCAGATAATAGGTAATCAAGGGGTAGAGGGACGCATAGGCAGACACACATTCTTCTGTGCGCCGGTTGTCCGGGAACCAGAGGTCAAGCCGGGTATCTTCTGACGGTGCGCCTTTGAAATAAAGGCTGCCAGTTTGAAAATGTTTCGGTTTTCCTGTTTCTCTGTCAAAGATCATGGTTTCGTTATGGAATACCCCGGTCAGGCTGCTCATTTTATCCATGAAGCGGTCACAGGCAGCGTTACGGTCACGAGGTTCTCTGGCAAGCAGATAGCTGTTCCAGATACGGAACGCCACATACATTTTCAGAGGGTCGTTGCTAAGATATTTCTCCCAAAGAAATTCGCTTGCCGCCTGCTCCAGCTCCGGCTGTTTCCATCTGTTGGAGTGGAGGGCTTGCCGCAGCGGAGAAAGCCCATATAAGTTCCAATCTCTGTCCGTGTCACGCTCAAAGTTTATCAAAAAAGTTCCCAGTGGGCGTGTCATATCACAAAGCACCTCTGCGTTTTGGCTCCCGTTCAGACGGAAGCGGATCTGCTGTTCTTCCCCAATCAAAATCCGCTCTTTCATTTTCTTCCTGTCCAGCGTCAGGACAAACAAAATCCTCTCAAAACATGGCTCATGCCGTATAAACTGATTCTCCATCCCTATCCCCTGCCTTTGTTTATGGTAATTATATAATTCGGTTATATCTGTTACACTCATGGTATCGCAGAAGCATTGTTTTGCCAATGATAGTCCGCTATGATGATTGCAGTTGGTAATTTCGTGCCACACAGTACCTTGACAAGTGAATGACCGTCCAAAAGGGATATGACCGGCAGGAGAAGTGACGCATCCGGCGCACCAATGCAGGGAAACACCGCAGGAATGGGGCAGGAAAACGGCTTTTGGGGAGAACGGCAGCAGGAAGCATTTTAACCTATTTGATTTATGGGAGGAACAGAATGAACGATAAAAAGAGATTGAACAGCTACGAGGATTTACCGCTGGTTCTGGATGTGGCGGACATTCAGCGGATTATGGGAATTTCAAGAGCGAGCGCCTATGAGCTGGTACACACACCCGGCTTTCCAGCGTTCCGCAGGGGCAGACTTATCAAGGTCAGCAAAATTGCTTTCTTTGAATGGATGGCAAAAGGCTCCGAAACCGTACCGAGAAGCGACAAATAAGCGTGAGTTATCATTCCCTGACTGCAAATACTGCCGCACTTTACAAAGGGGTATACAGAGGGAAAAACCTTAAAAATGATACCGAAACGCTACACCAAAACAGCCTATCTGCGTACATCAGATAGAAACGGAGAAAGGAGCCGGTTATGGCAAGAATGAGCAACAAGCGGCGGCTGGAATGGTCTTTCTTCTTAAATGACCGCAGCCGTATCACTTACAACGAACTGTGCCGGAAATGCCAGCACGAATGTAAACAGAGCTTCCGGGCGGTTGTGGTTGACTGCCCGAAGTATCTTTCCAAGCGTTCCAAGAAAAAGGACAAGACTGCCGGAAACGGCAAAATCCCTTAGAAACTAAGGGCGCACTTCTATACATAGTCTAAAGACCATGTATCGTGCGTCCTGCGGAGCTTACCTCTGCCGCTGATAAAATCAGCAATCCGAGGTCTGCGTTCGCTTCGCTCCGACAAGGTGGCTACACCCCCTTGCGCCGCTAAAGCGGCTATCCCCTGTGTACCCGCCGAAAAGAGAAATCCGCTTTGCGGTTTTCCCTTTTCATCGGGTTTTTATAGAAGCACTGACACACGGACTGTCTGCGGATGGTCTTTCTTTATCTTATCAGCAAAGGATGTGAGAACATGGAAAAATCTTTGGAACAGTTGAAGCAGGAATATGAAAAAACCACTGTCCTGCTGGAACGGGAAAAACAGAAAATGCAGCGTTTGAAAAACCGGCAGGCGTATCTGGAAAGCGGTTCCCGGAAACAGAGGACGCACCGGCTGATTACCCGCGGGGCAGCCGTTGAGAGCATTGCGCCACAGACAAAGGAGCTGACCGAAACGGAATTTTATTCCCTCATGGAAAGCATTTTGAATCTGCCACAGGCGGAGCATTTCATCCGGTCTGCCGCAGAGAACCACGCCCGTATTTCCGGGCAGGAGAAAGGCGGTGACTAAGGATAGCACTTTATCATTTTTCAATCGCACAGATAAAGCGCAGCGCCGGTCAGAGCGCCATTGCCAGCGCAGCCTATCGAGCCGGGGAGCGTCTTTACAGCAGCTACTATGGAGAAGTCAGCGACTACACCAAAAAGGGCGGCGTGATCGCTTCGGAAATCATGCTGCCGCCCCATGCGCCGGAAATATATCTTGACCGGGCGACCCTCTGGAATGCTGTGGAGAACTGCGAGAAACATCCAAAAGCACAGCTTGCCTATTCCTTTGATATTGCCATGCAGAATGAATTGACGCTGGAAGAAAACATGGAGCTGGCGAGGAAGTTCGTACAGGAGCAGTTTGTGACAAAAGGCATGATTGCCGACCTTGCTTTTCACAGCCCGGAGAAAGAGGACGGCGGCATCCCTAACCCGCATTTTCATGTGATGACAACCATGCGCCCTTTGAACCCGGATGGCACATGGGGACAAAAACAGCGTCGGGAATATCTTCTTGATGAAGATGGAAACCGAATCCGGGATAAAAACGGCGATTATATGTTTAACGCTGTCCATACAACAGACTGGCATGAACCGGAAACGCTGGAACACTGGCGGGAGCAGTGGGCGGCTGCCGTTAATACAAAATTTGAGGAAAAAGGGCTGGATGTACGTATCGACCACCGTTCCTATGTGCGGCAGGGGCTTGACCTGATACCTACTGTCCACGAGGGAGCTAATGTCCGGCAGATGGAAGCAAAGGGCATCCGCACCGAGAAAGGGGAACTGAACCGCTGGATTAAAGCCACCAACCGGCTCATGCAGGATGTGAGGAAGAAGATCAAAGCCCTGTTTGTCTGGATGGCAGAGGTAAAAGAAGAACTTTCCAAACCGCAGACACCGAGCCTTGCCGACCTGTTGATCGCTTATTACAACCAGCGCAACGCAGGGGCATGGAGCAATAAAGCCAGAACCGGAAACTTAAAGCAGTTTGCCGAAGCCGTCAATTATCTGACGGAAAACAAGCTGCTCACATTAGAGGATTTGCAGGAGCGTCTTTCCTCTGTCAGTGAAGAATTTGAAGCATTAAGCGGCTCCATGAAAAAGAAATCTGCCCGGATAAAGGAATTGCAGGAATTGATACGGGATGGCGAGAATTACCAGCGGCTAAAACCTGTTCATACGGAATTGAACAATATCAAGTTTAAGAAACAGAGGGAGAAATTTGAAACATCCCACGATGCGGAGTTACGGCTGTTTTATGCCGCCCGCCGTATTTTGAAAGAAAAACTGGACGGAAAACCCATTGCCATGAAAGCATGGAAACAGGAATACGCACAGTTAAAAACAGAGTATGCCGAACTGTCTCCGCAGCACAAGCCGCTCCTGGAGGAAGTCATACGGCTGCGGCAGGTGCAGAACGCCGTAGATACCGCACTGCGCCGGAGGGAGCAGCCACAGGAAGTACAGAGAAAGAACCATGAGATGGAGCTATGATATAACCGGCAGCTTTACCGCTACCGGTATTTTTATGGAGGGAGTATTTGAATGTATTTGAAGCGGTGAAACAGTCTGTTACCACCTGGCAGGCTGCTTCATTCTATGGAATCCGGGTGGGAAGAAACGGCATGGTCTGCTGTCCATTCCACAATGACCGCACGCCCAGCATGAAAGTGGACAGCCGCTTTTACTGCTTCGGCTGCGGGGCTTCCGGGGATGTGATCGACTTTGCCGCTTTGCTGCATGGATTGGGGAAACGGGAAGCTGCGGTCAGGCTTGCGGAGGACTTCGGCGTTTCCTATGAGAAATCCGGCAATGCGCCGCCAGATAGGAAGCGTCACAACAGGTCACAGCCCCGACAAAAATCAGCGGAGCAGAGATTTCAGGAAACGGAACGGTATTGTTTCCGGGTGCTATGCGATTATCTGCGCCTGCTGGAGCATTGGAAAACAGCATACGCCCCACAGCCGCAGGATGCCATCTGGCATCCTCTTTTTGTGGAAGCGTTGCAGAGGATAAGCTACACAGAATACCTTTTGGATATTTTGTTATACGGAGAAATAGAAGAAAAAGCGGCATTGATCGCCGCACAGGGAAAGGAGGTGCTGCGGCTTGAACAGCGAATTTCAGAGCTTGCCGCCGGAAACGCAGGAAGCGGTCAAAAGGACGATGGACACAATGGAACCGGCGCAGACACCGGCAGAAATCCGGGAAACATTAGAGGGGACGCAGAAAGGCGGCGTGAAGAACAGCATCCGAAACTGCCTGACGGTGTTCCAGCGTGACCCTCTGTTTCGCGGGGCGCTGCGCCTGAACCTTTTGACGGAGCAGATTGACATTGTGAAGCCGCTGGGCTGGGAGCGCACCAGTACCACGCTGACCGACATGGACATGAACTACCTGCTTTTGTATCTGGAAGAAAATTACGGGCTTACCAGCGAGAAAAAGGTGCAGAGCGCCATCAAGATTGTTGCCAATGAAAACCGCTACCATCCAGTCAGGGATTACCTGAACAGCCTGCAATGGGACGGCACAGAGCGCATCCGTTACGCCCTGCATCACTTTCTGGGAGCCGATACGGACGAATACACCTATGAAGCCTTGAAACTGTTCCTGATGGGAGCCATCCGGCGGGTATTCAGACCGGGGAGCAAGTTTGAGGTCATGCTCTGTCTGGTTGGTGGTCAGGGAGCCGGGAAATCTACCTTTTTCCGGCTGCTGGCAGGCAGGGACGAATGGTTTTCAGACGATTTGAAAAAGCTGGACGATGAAAATGTGTACCGCAAGCTGCAAGGGCATTGGATTATCGAGATGTCGGAGATGATTGCCACAGCCAACGCCAAGAGTATTGAGGAAATCAAGTCATTCTTAAGCCGCCAGAAAGAAACCTACAAAGTGCCGTATGAGACACATCCGGCAGACCGGCTGCGGCAATGTGTATTTGGAGGGACGACCAACCGGCAGGACTTTTTGCCCCGTGACCGCACCGGCAACCGGCGCTTTCTCCCCGTGACGGTGTACCCGGAACGGGCGGAGGTTCACATACTGGACGATGAAGCGGCGGCGAGGGCGTATATCGAACAGATGTGGGCGGAAGCCATGACGGTTTATCGCAGTGGGAAGTATAAGCTGTCATTCAGCATGGAAATGAACCGATACCTGAACGCCCACCAGCAGGACTTTATGCAGGAAGACACACAGGCCGGCATGATCTACGCCTATTTGGAGGACTACACCGGCGACAGGGTATGTTCCAAGCAGCTTTATGAGGAAGCGCTGGGGAACTTAAATTCCCCGGCAGACTGGGAGACACGGGCAATCTGCGAGATTATGAATACCGGCATTGCGGGCGGCATCATACAGGGCTGGGTAGCCTACAAAAGCCCGAAGCGGTATAAGAAATACGGTTCTCAAAAAGGCTGGGAGCGTGTCAACCAAGCTCCGCCGGAGGGGGACGGTTTTCAGGAAATCACGGAAGAAGAAGCCTGGCAAATGGAACTGCCATTCTGAAAAGCCACCGGTTAACAGTTTGGTTGACACTTTGGTTGACAGCCGGTTGACGGGGAAAAGCCTGATATTTGGGGCATTTCTCTCCTTTGTCAACCATGTCAACCAAGAAATAAAAGAAAAAGTAAAAAGTAATAATAGAGCGCCTATGGATTGTTTTCAAAGTCTTTTCTGCCGGTTGACACGGTTTGGTTGACACGGAGACAGTCTGCGGCTGTACACCTGCCTGACATTCTCTTGTCGGGCATATTTCATTTATGGAGGTAACTGCCTATGGCAAAAAACAAAAACGAGAGCAACAACGAAAACAGCGGCACCCTGCTTACCGAAAAAGACGGCACCCAGTATTTTGTCATGGGGAAAGTCCGTATCAAGGTATCGGAGCATTTCGCACAGGATGGGAAGCCGCTTGACAGCCTGCTGGAAGATGTGATCCAGCACGCTGCCGCCGCTTCCTGAAAAAATACGGAATAACGACTGTCAATCAGCCCACGCTTATGATATACTTGTACCAGCGAGTATTGTATAAGCGTGGGTTGTTTCTTTTAGAAGGAGGATTTTTAACCGTGAAACAACCATACAATACAACGATTTATAACACTGCACTATATTTGAGATTGAGCCGTGACGATGAATTACAGGGGGAAAGCGGCAGTATCCAGACACAGCGCATGATGCTTAGGCAGTATGCCGCAGAGCATGGGCTGACCGTTGTAGACGAGTATATTGACGACGGATGGAGCGGGACAAATTTCGAGCGTCCAAGTTTCCAAAGGATGATTGATGACATCGAGGACGGGAAAATCAACTGCGTTGTCACAAAGGACTTATCCCGTCTGGGAAGAAACTATATCCTGACCGGTCAGTACACGGAAATCTATTTCCCCAGCAAGGGAGTACGCTACATTGCCATCAATGACAATGTGGACACCATCAACGGAGAAAGCGAGCTTGCCCCGTTCTTAAACATCCTGAATGAAATGCACGCCCGACAGACCAGCAAAAAGGTCAAGGCTGCCATGCACACAAGATTTGCCAATGGCGCACACTATGGAGCCTATGCACCGCTGGGCTATGTAAAAGACCCGGACAAAAAAGGTCATCTTCTGATCGACCTGGAAACACGCTGGATTGTAGAGAAGATTTTTGACCTTGCCGTACACGGGAGGGGTGCCGCCAGCATTACACGGATTCTGGTGGAAGAAAAAGTACCTACCCCCGGCTGGCTGAACTATGAAAGATATGGGACTTTCGCCAATATCTACGCCGGTGCGCCCGCAGAAAAAGCCTATGCGTGGACGATAGCACAGGTCAAGAGCATTTTGAAAGAGGAAACCTACATCGGTCGCAGCGTTCACAACAAGCAGAGCAACATTTCATTCAAGAACAAGAAAAAGGTGCGGAAGCCGCAGGAAGAATGGTATCGTGTGGAAAATACCCACGAAGCCATCATTTCCGAAGAAGTGTTCCAAAAAGTTCAGGAGCTGATTGCAAGCAGACGCAGACGACAGAAGAATGGCACAACGCAGATATTTTCCGGGCTGGTAAAATGTGCGGACTGCGGATGGTCATTGGCT
Source organism: Blautia wexlerae DSM 19850 (assembly GCF_025148125.1). Taxonomy (NCBI): domain Bacteria; kingdom Bacillati; phylum Bacillota; class Clostridia; order Lachnospirales; family Lachnospiraceae; genus Blautia; species Blautia wexlerae. The sequence continues at coordinate 4,207,134 of NZ_CP102267.1, read as the reverse complement.
TATGGTGTAAACAGCCAGAACAAAAATCCCTATGCACACTACCATTGCAGTAAGTACGGACAGGGATTACGCCAGTGTTCCATGCACTATATCCGCTATGATGTACTGTATGCCTATGTGCTTGCAAGACTGCAATACTGGTCTATGATGGTACAGAAAGACGAGGACAAGCTGCTGAAACGGCTACTCAATGCCAGCGACAGGGAAAGAAACTCTGCGAAGAAAAAGCAGGCTGCGGAGCTGAAAAAGGCAGAGAAGCGTAAAGCCGAGGTTGACGGGCTGTTTGCTAAAATGTATGAGGACTGGTCTGCCGGACGCATAACCGAGTATAACTTCAATATGCTGTCCGAGAAGTACCAGAACGAGCAAAAGGAACTTGAAACAAAAATAAGACAGCTTCACGAAACGATGGAAGCCGCCGTACAGACCGCAGCGGATGCTGAAAAGTGGATTGCCCTAATGAAACAGTATGTCAACCCTGTGGAGCTGACCGCCGAACTTCTGAACACTCTAATTGAAAAAATAACCGTCCACGAAGCTGTCAAGGGCGAGGACGGAAGTCGTGAGCAGGAAGTAGAAATCTACTACCGCTTCATCGGCAAAATCGACTGACCTTTCTTTTTTACCCAACAATATCTTTAATTAAGGGAAACGGGAGTTTGCCTGCCGGATGTATCTGTTTATAAAGAACTTTGTTCAATTCTTGGTATTAGCCTCAATGAGTTTTTGGCTGGAGAAGATATAGCTCAAGAGAATATGATTCAGAAGTCAGAAACAAATATTATTGAAGTGATCAGAGATAATATAGATAAACAGAAATGTCTAAAGGTTATGAAATGTATATTATTAGTCATATCTATCTGTGCGGTATCAGTAATCGGATTTACCATATACCGTCTGAAAAAACCACAGAATTATATTTCTCCTGTTGCAAAGGATAGCATAGAAATGCAGACAGCAGAACTGCTTGCTGGACCGGATGGAGCATTTGTCTATAAGTTTATCACAACGGATGAATATAAAAAACTCAGATTACATATTTATCGATACGAATCAGGAAAATTGAGTGATCAGGACAAAGTTGAAATGGGATTTGAAGATATTGGTTCGCCAAAAAGTGGTGAAATCGTAATGGTGCCTGATTTCGATAATTATGTAATTAAGTTAATTATTTCTGGAGGTGGTAGTAGGTTGTCAACAGAAATTCCTATTTTAGAAAATGTAGAAAATAGAGAATACTATGGCAGAACAGCAACTGAAATAAAAAATGTCGTAGACATTAGATACGATAAGCAGCAGCCACTTATTGCCTTTGTTTATGATAATGATGAAATGAGTGTTCCGACTTTAGACGATTTTATAAATAGCCAAACAGATTTTCTTTCAAAAAATGATTATGTGTATTATGTGGCATTTGAGTTTTGTAAGTAATAGATTTGATAATATGTTTCGGATAGAGCTGTTCCGTAATTCATTTCCGGTGACAAATGAAAAAGAAAACATCGGAGGTAGAGTGGAGAACAGACCTTAACGATACACAGCAAAAGATTATAAAGTTGCTTTCAGAAGATCATCAATTATCAGCGGTTAAGTTAGCTGAAAAAATCGGGGTTGTCAGGCGAAATATTGAGAACAATATTAAGAAGTTAAAAGAATATGGTATTCTCATAAGACATGGCTCTCCAAAGAATGGTTACTGGGAGATTATAGATAAAGATCTACAGGAGTGAGAAGTAAATTAATCCAAGATTAGTCAAATGCTGAGAGAAATAGACCTTCGCAGACGTAATGTTTGCGGAGGTTTTTTTGATAAAAAATTAATCATGATAATAATGTGATGATATCACAGAAAACAAATGAATTTCAGATTATAATAAAGCCACAAAAGAAAAAACAAGGAGGACTGTAAAATGTCTGCTATTAATATCAATAAAAATAATTTTCAGAATGAAATAATGGATTCCGAGAAAACCGTTCTTTTAGACTTTTGGGCTCCCTGGTGTGCTCCCTGTCGTATGGTGGTTCCTATCATGGAGGAGATTGCAAGTGAACGCCCTGATATCAAAGTTGGAAAGATCAATGTGGATGAGCAGCCTGAACTGGCAAGTAAATTTGGGATTATGAGTATTCCAACTTTGGTGGTTATGAAGAATGGGAAGATTGTAACAAAAGTTTCAGGGGCAAGACCTAAGAAAGCGATTTTAGAAATGCTTTAATGAGGAAAGGTGGAAAAATAAGATGAAGGTAATAATCGTAGGCGGTGTAGCCGGAGGAGCTACAGCCGCAGCAAGAATACGCAGACTGGATGAACATGCAGAAATTACTGTGTTTGAAAGATCTGGATACATATCCTATGCAAATTGTGGGCTTCCTTATTATATTGGAGACGTGATCACAGATCCGGAAGAACTTACATTACAGACACCAGAGAGCTTTTTTAAACGCTTTCGCATTAATATGAAAATTCATCATGAAGTTATCTCCATACATCCGGATCGTAAAACTGTTTCAGTGAAAAATTTGGAGAATGGTGAGATATTTGAAGAAAACTATGATAAGCTGATCCTTTCTCCAGGTGCAAAGCCAACACAGCCGAGACTTCCTGGAGTTGGTATTGATAAACTTTTTACACTTCGTACAGTAGAAGACACTTTTCGTATAAAGGAATATATAAATAAGAACCATCCAAAATCGGCTATATTGGCAGGTGGTGGATTTATTGGTCTGGAACTGGCAGAAAATTTGAGAGAGCTTGGCATGGATGTTACAATTGTTCAACGGCCTAAGCAGCTGATGAATCCTTTTGATCCGGATATGGCATCCATGATCCATAATGAAATGAGAAAGCACGGGATAAAATTGGTACTGGGTTATACGGTAGAAGGATTTAGAGAAAAGGACAATGGAGTAGAGATTCTATTAAAAGATAATCCGTCCCTTCAGGCTGATATGGTGGTGCTGGCAATCGGCGTTACACCAGACACAGCATTAGCAAAAGAAGCCGGTCTGGAGCTTGGCATCAAGGGAAGTATCGTAGTGAATGACAGGATGGAAACTTCTGTACCGGATATTTATGCAGCAGGTGATGCAGTTCAGGTAAAACATTATGTTACGGGTGATGATGCGCTGATTTCTTTGGCTGGTCCAGCCAATAAGCAGGGAAGGATCATTGCTGATAATATTTGTGGTGGTGATAGCCATTATTTAGGCAGTCAGGGAAGCTCCGTTATCAAAGTGTTTGATATGACAGCAGCCACTACAGGTATCAATGAAACCAATGCTAAAAAGTCAGGGTTAGAGGTAGATACAGTAATTCTTTCTCCTATGAGTCATGCCGGTTACTATCCTGGTGGAAAAGTGATGACCATGAAGGTGGTTTTTGAAAAAGAGACTTATCGTTTGCTTGGCGCTCAGATTATTGGATATGAAGGAGTTGATAAACGTATTGATGTGCTGGCAACAGCGATCCATGCAGGGCTGAAGGCAACCCAGTTGAAAGATCTGGATCTCGCATATGCACCGCCTTATTCCTCTGCAAAGGATCCTGTAAATATGGCCGGCTTCATGATAGACAATATAGCAAAAGGTACCTTAAAACAATGGCATTTGGAAGATATGGATAAGATTTCTAAAGATAAAAGTGCTGTGTTGCTGGATGTGAGAACGGTAGGTGAATTTAACAGGGGGCATATTAATGGATTTAAAAATATTCCTGTAGATGAACTGAGAGAACGGATCAATGAAGTTGAGAAGGAAAAGCTTGTTTATCTGATATGCCAGAGCGGGCTGCGAAGTTATATTGCCAGTCGTATTCTGGAAGGAAATGGATATGAAACATACAATTTTTCCGGCGGATTCCGTTTCTATGATGCAGTGATTAATGACCGTGCGCTGATCGAAAGGGCATATGCATGCGGTATGGATTATTATAGCAATCCTCTGAAATAATGCATCTTAATCCAGCCCATCAGAGTGTGAAATCCTGCGTCAGATATCTTTGCCGTGCGTCAGCACGCCTGCAGATATCTTTCTTGTCTTTCGCACTCTGCTGAACTGTCTTAAATGCATTATTTACGAGGATTGCTATAGAAATAAACAAAATATGGTTATAGTTTAACCGAATCAAGTAAGTCCCCTGCTTCAATTGCGAATATCCGCTTGACTCGTAGTATAAAAGGATCCCCCATTTATTAGAATGACTTTCATAATTCTAATAAATGGAGGATCCTTTAGATGTTACAGAAAAACAGTTTTATGATCTTTGTAGTGTTTCCAGTCTTTTCGAATCCAAGATTGTGATTTTGCCGCGGGAGAGTTTGACGAGTCCCTCGTCTTGAAAGTATCGAAGCATTCGAGTGATAACTTCCCTGTGGGAACCAAGATGATTAGCAATCGTCTCATGAGTGATTTTCAATTCATTTGTTCCTTCGATAGAGGTCTCTTCTAAAAGAAATGAAGCAACACGCTTATCTAAACTCTTCCACATGATTTGTTCAATCAACCACATGACATCAGAAAAACGGGTAGCCATTAACTCATTGGTATAGTTTGCAACGGGAGCAGATTCCTTCATGATGTCCTTATAGATCTCAGCAGGGATGATCCAAAGATCAGTATCTTTCTCTGCTTCAATGGTTACTTCAAATTGAATGGAGCGTATGATACATGAGGCGGATAAAAGACACATATCCATATCGAACAGACGGTAAAGTGTAATCTCTCGTCCCTCATCTGAAAGTATGTAGGTTCGAAGCTGCCCGGATTTAACCAGTAATAATCCAGTACAGTCCAGGTTTCCGTTGTGAATGATCGTTCCTTTTTTTACATCCCGTGTGATTAAATTGTCTGAAATTATTTTTTTCTGTGCTGTATTTAAGTCATTCCATAGTGGAAAATAATTTTCGAAGTTCATAACAGTTATCTCCTTTACGAACATAGTATACTTGCTTTTTTTAGATGCGTCAATTACATAATTGACATATGCCCTTTATAGGACTATTATATAAGAAAAGCAAGAAAGGAGCAGTTTATGCCGAGACCAGTAAAATGCAGAAAAGTCTGCCATTTTCCGAATGTTTTAGAATTCCTTCCGGCAGATAATGCTGAGAAAAAAGTACCCATTGTTTTGACAGTAGATGAGTATGAGACAATTCGTCTTTTGGACAAAAAAGGTTACAGTCAGGAGCAGTGTGCAGTATCTATGCAGATCGCAAGAACAACGGTTCAACGAATTTATGAGACCGCCAGGAAGAAAATAGCAGATGCACTCATTGATGGACATCCACTTAGAATCGAGGGTGGAGATTTCAGAATTTGTGACGGTCAGAGCAGCAACTGTAGCTTTGGAGGCTGTTACAAACAGGAAATTTACAAAAAATATGCAGCAGAAAAAGGAGAAGGTATCATGAGAATAGCAGTAACATATGAAAATGGACAGATTTTCCAGCACTTTGGACACACAGAGACATTTAAGATTTATGATGTAGAAGAAGGGAAAGTGGTACATTCAGAGGTAGTAGATACCAATGGAAGCGGACATGGTGCATTGGCGGGAGTTCTTAATGCATTGAACGCAGATGTTTTGATCTGTGGCGGAATCGGAGGCGGCGCGCAGACAGCATTAGCGGCAGCAGGCATTAAGCTGTTTGGAGGAGTTTCCGGAGATGCAGATAAAGCGGTGGAAGCTTTTATTAATAAAACACTGGATTATAATCCGGATGTGAAGTGTTCTCATCACGAGCACAGCCACGGGGAAGGACATACATGTGGTGAGCATGGATGTGGAAGCCATAGCTGTCATTAAGAAGAATAGCAAAAAAATAATAATACGAAAGGATGTGTCAAGGCAATGGAGAAGTTACCGCAGCACATCCTTTTTGTGTTATTTTACAGAAAGACAGATTGTATTTTAAAGGAACAGATCGTGCAGTATTTCTTGATAAGAGAGAATTTACAGGACCAATCTACACACAAATCAAAGAAGCTGTAGATTTAGTATTGAGAAATATTCGACTCGGAGCAACGATTGATGGATTGGTGCGAAAAGAGAAATATGAGCTACCGCCGGAAGCAATCAGGGAAATTTTGTTTTTAGTTTGTATTCGATTGTCTGTGGTGGAAATGGGATTAAAAAGTAACACCTGGATTCTGTAAGGGGAAATGTTTGAGCGAGCATTATAAAGATATCTTTTTGGAGAATATTATGTTATAATCACTCAAGAGAGAGGGACGATAGATGAGTGGTAAGAAGAGAAATGTAATGTTGTTCGTTCTGCTGTTTACCTTGCTTCTGGGAGTAATCGTTCCGGTTCAGGCACAGTCGTACGGCGGGACAAAGACAATACGGGTGGCGTATCGTGAGGACGCAGACTTTATTAATAAAAGCAGCAGTGGAGTATACAAGGGATATGGAGTGGAATATCTGAATAAAATATCTCAGTATACCGGCTGGAGATATGAATATATCAATGAATCATGGGAAAATCAGCTGGCAGATCTGAAATCCGGAAAGGTAGACCTGATCTGCAATGCGCAGAAAACAGAGGCCAGGGAGAAGAATTATGATTTCTCCTGTATGCCTGTTGGCACAGAGCAGGCGGTGCTGTATACATCTGAGGATAATGAAGATATTTATTTTCAGGATTATGAGCATATGAATGGTAAAAAGGTAGGTCTGCTGAGAGACAGCTATCAGAATGAAGAGTTTGAACAGCGTCAGGATGAGAAAAATTTTCACTGTCCGGAGAAGTACTATGAATCTGAACAGGATCAGATAGAGGCTCTTAAGCAGAAGAAAGTGGATATGATCTTGACGGGAAGTATATCCAAACATGATTCACTTAAGATTGTGGATAAATTCGGGGCTGCACCTATGTATATCATGACAACAAAGGGAAATACAGAGGTCATGAGTGCGGTAAACAATGCTCTTGAGCAGCTTAAAGCAGAAGTGCCGGATCTTACGGAAAATCTTACAGAACAGTATGTTATGGACAAAAACAGAAATTCAAAGCCTCTTCTGACCCGGGAAGAGACAGAATATGTCAAAAGCGTCAGCGCACCCATAAAGATAGGATGCATTGGTGATCAGCCGCCACTGATATATACAGATAAAGAAACAGGAAAGCTGGACGGAATCTATATAGCGTTTCTGAAGAAATTCAGTGAGATCAGCGGGATACCTTTTGAGTTTGAAAGTCTTTCTCCGGATACCGATCCTATAGAGGCTGCGCAGAGTGGAAAGTATGATTTTGTAGCCGGAATTACCGCCTGTCAGGAAATGATCGATGAACCTGAAGTTCATCTTACAGGTGGATTTTTCACGAGAGAATTTCAGATAATAGCAGAACGTGGAGAAGATATCAATACTCTGGAGACGTCGACCGTCTCTATGAACAGTATATTTGAGAAATATAAAAGTCTGAGACCGGAAGGGGAGTTCCCATATAAAGCGATTTACTGTGATTCACCCCGGACAGTTTTGGATGCGGTGGTAAATAAAAAGGCAGATATGGCCATTATGGACAGTTACGCGGCATCTTATTATCTGCAGGATGAAAAGTATCGTGATCTTGCATTGTCGGGAATTGTTTTTACCAAAGCAGAGACCTGTATGATATACGGGGATAACACAGATCCCGATCTTGTTTCTGTAATCAATAAGAGCATCGGAAGCCTGAGCAGTCAGGATGAGGAGAATATTATCAGGCAGTATTCCATAAATCTGCTGAAATCTTTTTCCATATGGGAATTTATGGAGAAATACAGATATCAGATCGTATGTATCCTGATTTTTCTGGTGGCATTGACTATACTTGTGATTGTTAATAACAGACACAGGACACAGATGCAGGTGGAAGCTGCGGCGCAGGAAGCATATCGCTGCAGGATGGAGACGGATGAACTGACCGGGCTTCTTAATAAAGAAGGATTTTACCAGAGAGGCAGGGAATTTCTGGAGAAGCATTCGGAGGCAGATGCCAGAATTGTCTATATCAATATTGAGAATTTTAAGCTTGTCAATGATCTGTTTGGAGAGGATGCAGGTGACGGGTTTCTGAAGTTTATCGGTCTGGAGCTGGAGAAAATTTTTGGCAGGATAGATATTGTCAGCAGCAGATATGAGGCAGACCATTTTGTGATTCTGACTTTGGATAATGAGGACAGGATACAGGCAAAGATAAATCATTTCTGTAATCGGATCAGAGATTATTATCTGAAGACTACAGTAGAGATTTCTGCCGGGATTTATGAGATACGAGACAGATCAAAGAGTCTGAGAATCATGTGTGACCGGGCTCATCTGGCGGCGGATAGCATTAAGAAGAATCATATGATTCAGGTTGCTGTATATGATGATACACACAGAAAGAAACTGATCCAGGAGCAGATGATCATTAATGAGCTGGATGATGCCCTTAAGGAAAAGCAGTTTAAGGCATTCTTTCAGCCAAAGTATGATATGTGTACTGACCGTGTCATCGGAGCGGAAGCGTTGGTTCGTTGGGAACATCCGGAAAAGGGACTGCTTCCTCCGGGAATCTTCATCCCTGTACTGGAGAAAAACGGATACATTGCAAAAGTAGATCTCTACATTTATGAAGAGACCTGTATTTTCCTGAAGAAAAGTATGGATGAGGGTATTCCTCTGCATCCGGTGTCCGTAAATCTGTCCAGGGTTGGATTCTATAATCCGAATCTGTTTCAGACCCTTTGCGAAATAGCAGAACGCTATCAGATTCCGAGAAAATATCTGGAACTGGAGATAACAGAAACTGCGTATGCCACTGATTCGGAAATGATCTTTTCGGTTGTGGAGAAGCTTCGCCAGGGAGGATTCCGTATTCTGATGGAGGATTTTGGAAGTGGATATTCTTCCCTGAATATGCTGAAAGAAGCTCCTGTTGATGAGATCAAACTGGATATGCGTTTCTTAAGTGCAGCAGATCCTTATGGAAGAGCAGAAGAAATCCTGCACATGATCATTACTATGGGAAATCATATGAAGCTTTCTATTATTGCGGAAGGTGTGGAGACCGAACAGCAGAAGGTAATGCTTCAGGGGTTCGGCTGTAACAAGGCTCAGGGATATTTCTATGCCAGACCTATGAGGGAAGCAGAATATACAGAGCTGCTCAGAAAAGAAAAAGCAGAAAATTAGATGTACAGAAGGTTGAATAAAGGGCTGTCCGGGAATCATCAAAACCGGCAGCTCTTTGTCATCAGAAGACCAATCATATAAAAACTAATCATATAAACAAAAAAAGGAGAAAATTAAAAAATGTATTATGTACCAGACGGCACGAAAGAGTGCGGATATTATGAATGTAAAAAATGCGGCAACCGTTTTCTGTCTATGCAGACGATGAAGAGGATTCCATGCCCGGACTGTGAGGCTGAAATCGACTATGAGATCGGTCCGGACGAGTCACTGGAGGATGTGCTGGATACAGCAGAACTGATCCAGAAGATTGAGGGTGAAGAAGAGGTAGAGAAGATGGACACACTTCTGAGCCTTGCTCTGACCGGCGGAGATTACAGCTGGATCTAGTACAGCGAATATTAAGTAACTGCTATAACCTGAGTCCATAACGAATCCTAAAAAATTTTTATAATCTTATTTATTGACAGAGGAAATTATCGGTGTTATTATGTTTATTATAAAACATACTAATTCGATAGGAATAATAGGTGTAAAGGAACTGACGATATGAAATATGATGTAGGTATCATTGGAAGCGGTCCGGCGGGTTTAAGTGCGGCAATCTATGCAAAGAGGGCTAATCTGTCAGCCGTAGTGATAGAAAAAGAATATGAAGGAACCGGACAGATCGCAGAAAGCGGACAGGTAGATAACTATCCGGGATTTCCGGGCATCAGCGGTTATGATCTGGGTGAGAACTTCCGGGAACATGCAGTGAAGCTTGGGGTATCCTTCATGGAACAGGAAGTAACAGAGATAAAGAAAGAAGCTTCATCAGATTTTGAACTTGTATTTGCAGATGGTTCGCAGGTGGAAGCGAAAACCGTAATCTATGCGGCGGGAGCCACACCGCGAAGAGCGAATATTCCGGGAGAACAGGAATATGCAGGAAAGGGTGTCTCTTACTGTGCAATCTGTGACGGATCATTTTACAGAGGTAAATCAGTCGCAGTTCTTGGTGGTGGAGATACAGCACTTGATGATGCTGTTTACCTGGCGGATGTGGCAGAGAAAGTATATGTGATCCACAGGAGAAAGGAATTCCGAGGAGCAGCTGTTACAGTGGCGAAACTGAGAGAGAAGGAAAACGTTATCTTCGTACTGGAGCATCAGGTAAAAGAGATCATCGGAGAGCAGAAAGTAACCGGAGTAGTTCTGGAAGATGCAGCTGTGATAGATGTGAACGGTGTATTTGTTGCTTACGGAGCAGTACCACAGACAGATCTTCTGAAAAAATTTGCAGTACTGGATGATTCAGGTTATGTCAGAGCAGGGGAGACAGGAGAAACCGCTCTGGAAGGGCTGTATGTGGCAGGAGATGCAAGAACAAAGAAACTGCGTCAGGTGGTAACTGCGGTTTCGGATGGTGCCAATGCAGCAACCGCAGTGGCAGAATATCTGAAATAGAAGAAACTGAGAGAGTATTACGATAATTCAACCGGCTGTAAGGATACCGGACAGTCGCAGATCTGGAAAAAATATTTGAAAAAACGCTCTAAAAACACAAAGGAGAGATAAAAATGGCACAGAAAGTAGATTATGCAGCCTTAAAAAAAGGCGGATATATGAGACAGAAACAGAAAGGTTACGGTTCCCTGAGACTGGCAGTGGTCGGTGGAAACCTGACTGCAGAGAATATTAAGACAGTAGCAGAAGTAGCAGAAAAATATGGCCGCGGATATGTACATATGACTTCCCGCCAGGGCATTGAGATTCCCTTTATTAAAGTGGAAGAATTGGCAGAGGTAAAAGAAGCACTGGCAAAAGGCGGTGTGGGAACCGGTGTGTGCGGACCACGTGTACGTACAGTTACAGCCTGTCAGGGTTCAGAGGTCTGTCCAAGCGGATGTATCGACACCTACACACTGGCAAAAGAGCTTGATGAGAGATATTTCGGACGGGAACTCCCGCATAAATTCAAATTTGGTGTTACAGGATGCCAGAATAACTGCCTGAAAGCAGAAGAAAACGATGTTGGAATCAAAGGCGGCATGAACATCGAATATAAGGAAGACGACTGTATTTCCTGTGGTGTGTGTGTGAAAGCCTGCAGACAGGATGCACTGAAGATGGTGGACGGCAAAATAGAACTGGATGCGCAGAAATGTAATCATTGTGGCCGCTGTGTAAAGAGCTGTCCGGTGGATGCATGGAAAGGAACTCCGGGATATATCGTATCTTTTGGAGGAACCTTCGGAAATAATATCTATAAAGGAGAAGAACTGCTTCCTCTGATTCCGGATAAAGAAACACTGTTTCGTGTGACAGATGCGGCAATTAATTTCTTTGAAAAAAATGCAAATCCAAGTGAACGTTTCCGCAAAACATTGCAGCGTGTGGGAGAAGAAGATTTCCGCAGTCAGCTGAAAGATGCGTATGAAGGACAGTGAAAGGAGAACATAATGGCTGAATTAGATTTTGAAGTAACCGATGAGGTTGATATTACCGATAAAGTATGCCCCCTGACATTCGTGAAGGCAAAAGTAGCAATCGAAGAACTGGAGGATGGAGAGATTTTGGCTGTCCGCATGAACGATGGCGAACCAGTGCAGAATGTTCCACGTAGCATGAAAGAAGAAGGGCATAAGGTACTGAAATTAACCGATAATGAAGATGGTACTTACACCATGTATGTAAGAAAGGTGGAAGACTGATGGCAGTACGGGTAAGTAAGGCGGATTTTGAAGAGAAGGTCCTGAAGGAAAAACTTCCGGTTCTGGTGGATTTTTATTCAGATTCCTGTGTGGCATGTAAAAAGCTGGCACCGGTTCTCGGAAATGCGGAAGATGATTATGAGGATAAGATTAAAGTATATAAAGTAAATACGAACTTTGATGTGGAGCTGGCAGAGCAGTATGAAGTGCAGGCAAATCCGACGTTGATCCTTTTTGAAAACGGACAGGCGAAAGACCGGAAAACAGGAGCACTGAAACAGGCAGAGTTAAACAGCTGGATTGAAGGATTACTCTAAAAAGAGAGCAGGCATAAAGGAGAAAAATATGTTTATCACAGTAGCAGGAGAGAAAAAAGAAGTAAAAGACGGACTGACACTTCCGGAACTGATCGCACAGGAAAATGTAGAGATGCCGGAATATGTAACCGTTTCTATTAATGAAAAATTTGTTGCATCAGAGGATAAAGAGTCTACCGTATTAAAAGAGGGAGACAATGTAGAATTTCTGTATTTCATGGGAGGTGGATGCTAAATGGCAATGACAGATGAACAGATCGAGCGTTATTCCCGTCACATCATCTTAAAAGAAGTGGGTGCAAAGGGACAGAAGAAGCTCCTGAAAGGAAAAGTACTGATCATCGGTGCAGGCGGTCTTGGTGCACCTGCGGCAATGTATCTGGCAGCAGCAGGTGTGGGAACAATCGGTATTGTGGATGCGGACGAGGTAGATCTTTCCAATCTGCAGAGACAGATCATCCACAGCACAGCAGATATCGGAAAAGCAAAGGTAAAATCAGCAAAGGAAACCATGAATGCCATGAATCCGGATGTGGAAGTAAAAACTTACCGGATGTTCGTAGACGCATCCAACATCCGCGAACTGATTCGAGAATATGATTTTATTATTGACGGAACTGATAATTTCCCGGCAAAATTTCTGATCAATGATGCATGTGTACTGGAGAAAAAACCATTTTCCCATGCAGGTATCATTCGTTTTAAAGGTCAGCTGATGACCTATGTACCCGGGGAAGGTCCATGTTACCGCTGCGTATTCAAGAATCCGCCGCCCAAGGATGCAGTTCCTACCTGTAAGCAGGCAGGTGTCATCGGAGCAATGGGAGGTGTCATCGGTTCCCTACAGGCAATGGAAGCAATCAAGTATCTGATCGGTGTAGGTGATCTTCTGACAGGATATCTTCTGACTTTTGATGCGCTGACAATGGAATTCCATAAGGTTAAACTGCCGAAGGATACTCATGACTGTGCAGTATGCGGAGATCATCCGACAATCCTGGAACCGATCGACTACGAGCAGGAGGTCTGTGAGGAAACAGCAGGCCGATTTGCCACAAGAGATGAGCAGTAAATACAAGAAAAACCTGATGCAAAACAGGAGAAAAGTATGGCTATAATAAGAATGAGAGATCATCTCTATGATGAGATCGTTAATTATGCAAAAGAGCATCTTCCGGAGGAAGCCTGCGGGCTTTTGGCCGGAGTGGAAACCGGGGAGGGAAGGGAAATCCGAAAGGTATATTTTCTGGAGAATAAAGATCATGCAGAAGATCACTTCACCCTGGATCCCAGAGATCAGATAAATGCGATCAGGGATATGCGTGCCAATGGATTGAAACCGCTGGGAAACTGGCATTCCCATCCGTCTTCTCCATCCCGTCCGTCAGTGGAGGATATCCGTCTTGCTTTTGATTCAAAGGCAAGTTATCTGATCCTGTCACTGATGGCGGACTATCCGGTATTGAACAGCTTTCATATTGAAGGTGGGGAATGGACAAAAGAGGATCTGAGGATTTATTCAGAAGAATATTTTTTTTAAAGATTTACAGACAGGACAACAGAGGCAGAAATGTTTGAAGCAGGATTATTTGTGGAAACATTTCTGCCTCTGTTTATACTGTCAGCATATAAAAATTCCGTACATTGTAAAAGTATAGAGCAGTCCTCGTAAATAATGCATCTTAATCCAGTCCATCAGAGCGCGAAATTTCCATAATAAAGTCGTGGCAAAATCATGTCAACTGCAGAATAAGACTTGAAAGATTATGCAAAATAATGTAAACTCAAAGAGTTAAGATACGTAGACATTATGTCTGCCTGTAACGTTTAAGTATAGTATATTCCCATAATGGCTGGACGGTTGCAGATAACAGATCGGTTACTATAATAATTTGAGCATTTTCGGTTCGGATATCCGGAGATGCTTTGCTTTGGAAATTGTGTGTGAGGGGTATAAAAAAAGTATGAGAAAAGATTCTGACAATGCAAAACTGTTGGAACCGGGGGAATTACCGTCCAAAAGAAAAATCCTGGTCGTAGAAGATAATGAATTAAACAGAGATATCCTCTCTTCTTTTCTGGAAGAGAAATTTGATGTTTTTCTCGCAGAAAACGGGGAAGAAGGACTGGAACTTCTTTCCGAGCATTACAGAGAATTATCAGTAGTGCTGTTGGATATCTGTATGCCTGTGTGTGATGGATTTGAATTCCTCAGACGCAGAAACACAGATAAATTTCTGTCAACCATACCGGTTATCGTTATGACCGGAAACCATTCCAAAGATGCAGAACTTCAATGCCTGGATCTCGGTGCAGTTGATTTTATTCCGAAGCCCTACAACTTTAAGCTTGTAATGGGCAGGATCAACAGTGTGATCAAGCTGAGGGAGTCCGTAATGGCACTGACCGCAGTAGAACATGATGAGCTCACCGGAGTTTATACCAGACAGGCGTTTTTCTATCATGCAAAATCTTTTCTGAAAACCAGGCATGGGGAGAAATTTCATCTTGTAATTGCTGATATCAGGGATTTCAAACTGATCAACAGCAGTTACGGGGAGAAAGTAGGAGATGAAATCCTCTGCTATCTGGCAGGAACTTATACAGAGATGCTGAAAACAGGTCTGGTGTCCAGATACGGAAGTGACCAGTTCGTATGCCTGACCTGTGATGACTGTGATCTGTCACCGGAAGCGATAGACAGGATAGAAGAAGAAATCTCAGAGAATGCGCCAATCCCCAATCTTATGGTCAAATATGGAGTTTATCAGGATATTGATAAATCTTTACCTGTTTCTGTAATCTGTGACAGAGGATTTATGGCAATCAGAAGTATCCGCGATAACTATGAGTGCAACATTGCCTATTATACAGAGAAAATGAAACAGAAGCAGATGCAGGACCGTTTGCTGGAGAACAGATTTGAATCTGCGATTAAAAATAAAGAATTTGTGGCATATTTCCAGCCAAAATATGACGTAAAGACAGAGAAGATTGCAGGAGCGGAATCACTGGTGCGATGGATCAACCCGGATGGTTCCATGGTAATGCCCGGAGATTTCATCCCGCTATATGAAAAGGACGGACTGATCGTGAAGCTGGATGAATACATATTCCGGTATGTCTGCGAATTTCAGCGTGAACTGATGGAGAAGGGGCAGGAGCTGATTCCGATTTCTGTAAATCTGTCGCGTACAAGCATCCATCATTCCGATATTGTTGAACGTTATATGAAGATTGTAGAGGAGAATGGAATCCCGTTTTCCTGTGTGCCTGTTGAACTGACGGAAACAGCTACTCTGAATAATGTTATGATCAGAGATTTTACAGAGAAACTGGTAAATGCAGGATTTGCACTGCACATGGATGATTTTGGTTCAGGATATTCTTCACTGATCACATTGAGTGAATTACCGTTTAATACACTGAAGATTGATAAGAGTCTGATTGACTGTATTCACCAGCAGAAGGGAAGAATGGTCGTGCAGCAGGTGATCATCCTGGCACATGGACTTGGCATGAAGGTGGTTGCAGAAGGTGTGGAGACTGCAGATCAGGTTGAACTTCTGAAGGAGATGGAATGTGACAATATTCAGGGATTCTATTATTCCAGACCATTGCCGAAAGCAGAGTTTGTTAAGAAGTCAGAAGAGAATTAGAAAAGAAAACAGAAAAATCATCATAAGGAACTTCCTGATAATATTTATCGGAGTTCTGTATGATGATTTTGTTATGTTACAGGAAATTACTCCGTAATGTTCCTATAACATAACAAAGCCCTTCGGGCAGGATTCTTTCTTGTAGCACTCCTCCTGAATGTATTATTGAAGAGGAGTGCTATAGTTTGAAACCGCTTTTTGCGGTTGAATCTTGGCTTGTGTATTTTTTGTTTTCTGATGAAATCAGATGTTTAACAGGTCACTGTATACTTTCAGTGCTCCGTCAGTGTCATGTGCAAGAACACGTTTTGCAAGGACTTTACCAAGCTGAACACCTTCCTGGTCGAAGCTGTTTAAGTTCCATACGAATCCCTGGAACATGATCTTGTTCTCGAAGTGAGCAAGTAATGCACCCAGAGATGCTGGTGTAAGTTCTTCACCTGTGATGATGCTGGAAGGACGTCCGCCCTTGAAGTTCTTGTTCAGGTTCTCATCCTTTTTACCGCATGCAAATGCTACGATCTGAGCAGCAACGTTCGCGCAGAGTTTCTGCTGGCTTGTGCTGTTCTCGATATCTACGTCTACACCAAGCTGGCTCTTCTTGAAGCCGATGAACTGAAGCGGAACAATGTCAGTTCCCTGATGTAATAACTGATAGAAGGAATGCTGTCCGTTAGTACCTGGCTCACCGAAGATAACCGGTCCTGTTACATAATCTACAGGTTCACCGAAGCGGTTTACAGATTTACCGTTGGATTCCATGTCACACTGCTGTAAGTGTGCAGGGAAACGGCTCAATGCCTGAGAGTATGGGAGAACTGCTGTTGCAGGATATCCCTGTACGTTTCTCTCATAAACACCGATCAGTGCATCCAGCATATCCGGATTCTCAAGGATGTTCTTATTAGTAGCAAGCTTGTCCTCAGCAGCAGCTCCGTCAAGGATCTGTGCAAATACTTCAGGACCGAATGCAAGGGAAAGGATCGCACCGCCTACACCGGAAACAGAAGAGTAACGTCCGCCAATATAGTCATCCATGAAGATTGCTGTCAGATAATCCTCGCTCTTAGCCAGAGGAGATGTCTCACTTGTTACAGCAAGCATATGTTTGGATGGATTTAATCCTGCTTTTACCAGAGCGTTCTTGACGAATGCTTCGTTTGTCAGAGTTTCAAGAGTTGTACCGGATTTGGATACAACGATGAACAGAGAATGAGCAAGGTCTACTGAAGCAAGGACAGCAGCTGCATCATCAGGATCTACGTTGCTGATGAATTTTGCTTCCATTTTAAATGTGTTGTTTGCTTTTGCCCAGTTCTCAAGAGCGATATATAATGCACGAGGACCTAAGTCACTTCCGCCGATACCAATCTGTACGACTGTTGTGAACTTCTCGCCGTTTTCATTAGTGATCTCACCTGTGTGAACTTTATTTGCGAAGTCAGCGGCTTTCTTCTGCTGTGCTACGTAGAATTCACGTTTGTCAACACCGTCTACAACTACAGCGTCACCGAGCTGAGTTCGTGCAAGGTGATGAAGAACCATACGTTTCTCTCCTGTATTGATCACAGCGCCGTTGTATAATTCCTGAAATTTGTCGATAAGCTGGGCTTCGTCTGCCAGATCTGCAAGTGCGTTCAGGACTGTTTCGTCAACCTGTTTTGCGGCATAGTTATAAGCCAGGCCGGCTGCCATTGGTGCGCTGTACTTCTTTACACGTTCAGCACCATTTTCGCCTGTCATGGCCTCTGCGATATTTACATGACCCTTCAGACCGGCAAGCTTACTGTAGGAAGCAAGAGTGTCCAGATTTTTCCATGTTGCCATAATAATATTCCTCCTTTAAATGACTGTAGCTGTATGGCTGCAGTTGCTAATATTGATTATACTGAATAAATGTTTTAATTTCAATGCAAGGATGCAGGGATTTTAAATATATTTTCCAGTTTACCGGAATGTTATTTCTGAAAAATTTAGATTTTTTATAAATATTTAACAAATTAAAGCGTAAGCATTTTCCAGTAGTATTAGCTTGAAATGGTATGAGAAAGTATGGTATAATTTCCTTTATATCTGCACAGCTAGAATACATACGAATAATAGCAGAAAAACAGTTACTGTTCCAATGTTGCTGAGAACAGTAACGAAAATATCTCCACAAAGCGAAAAGCAATATATAAGGAAGAAAGGAAAAACATATGGCTAACGCTAAATACTTCTTAAAGAGATTTGCAATGGCATTGCTTACGATCTTTCTGGTAGCATGCCTTACATTTCTTCTGATGAACGCTGTGCCTGGAAGCCCGTGGCTCAGCGAGAAAACGCCATCTGCCGCAACCCTGGCAGCGCTGAATGCAAAATATGGCCTGGATAAGCCTGTTCATGTTCAGCTTTTCATGTATCTTAAAAATATTCTGCATGGTGACTTTGGCGTGTCCCTGAAGATGCAGAAAAACCGCGCAGTTCTGGATATCATCGTTGAGATGTTCCCGGTATCTGCCAAAGTAGGTGCCCTCGCTCTGTTATGGGCGATCATCGTAGGTGTACCACTTGGATGTCTCGCAGCATTTAAGAGAGGTAAGCTCACAGACAGTATCCTCAGAGTTATCTGCACTCTGGGTATCTCCATGCCGAGTTTCGTAGTTGCATCTGTTCTTCTTGTAACACTCACAGGTGACGGAGCACTGAATCTGTTCCCGTCCATTTTTGATGCGTCACAGGGGATCAGAGCCTACATACTTCCGTGCTTTGCATTGGGATTTTACCCGATGTGCTATACTGCACGTCAGACCCGTTCTGCTATGCTGGATTCCTTAAGCCAGGAATATATCAAGACAGCCAGGGCAAAAGGTCTTAAGAATAAGAAGATCATCTTCAAACATGCATTAAGAAATGCCCTGATCCCGGTTATTACTTACCTGGGACCGCAGGTTGCTTTTACTTTATGCGGTGGTTTCGTAGTAGAGAGTGTATTCTCTATCCCGGGACTGGGACGTTATTTCGTACAGTCTATTCAGAACCGTGACTATCCGGTTATCATGGGAACTACTATTTTCCTTGCAACATTTATTATTCTGATGAATCTGGTCGTAGACCTCCTCTATAAGGTAGCTGACCCGAGAATCAGCCTGACAAAGGGAGGAGACTGATCATGGCAGAGAATAAGAAGATCAAGAAATGTCCGGTAAGTCTTCAGCCGGATATTGAGAACCTTCTTCAGGACTTGACACCGGATGATTTTGCTTCGGCTTCCAGTCAGGAGAAAGAAGATTTCATCCAGGACCGCCAGAGTGTATCTTACTGGAAAGATGCCTGGAGAAGATTAAAGAAGAATGTTGTGGCGATGGTCGCACTTGGAGTTATTATATTCCTGTTTCTGTTTGCGTTCGTCGGACCACTTCTGATCCCATATGGATATGATGAATTTAACGATGGCGCTGAGAACCTGTTTCCATATCATTACACACTGGAAGACCAGCAGCGTGTAGATGAAGAGATTGCATCCAGAACTCAGAGTGAGGTTGTTGATGTTGATTCAATGATCGAGCAGGCTAAGGCAGAGGCGGAAGCCAAAGGTGAGAAGTTTACAAAAAAAGATGAAGCAATCCTTCGCGCAAAAGCAAAAACAGCAGCAAAGAATGATACAGCGAGTGAGTCTGAAGAGAGCACAGACCCAGATACAGTCCGCAAGGAACTGGGAATTAAGAAACATATCTTCGGATATTCAAAGAAAGAACTTGAGCGTAAAGCAGCCGGCGAGAAAGTTTTCCCACATGTCTTTGGAACAGATATGTACGGACGTGATATTCTTGTCCGTGTTATGTATGGTGCACGAGTTTCTATGTCAGTTGGTGTATTTGCCGCACTTCTCGTACTGATCATTGGTGCTTTATATGGTGCGATCTCCGGTTACTGTGGCGGTAAGGTCGATGCAGTGATGCAGCGTATCGTAGAGCTGATCTATGCAGTTCCTGAAATGCTGGTCGTACTTCTGATCGCAACTGCACTGAAACCAATCCTGACAGAATATATCAACTCCCCGGGCGGCGGTCCGCTGAAGTCCTTTGCCAATGTACTTGGTCCGAACCTTATCTCCATGTTCATTGCCTTCGGTCTTCTGTACTGGGTAACTATGAGCCGTATCATCCGTGGACAGGTACTTCAGCTGAAACAGCAGGAATATGTAACAGCAGCCAGAGCACTCGGTGCTTCAGGCGGACGTATCATCCGTCGTCATCTGCTTCCGAACTGTATCGGACAGATCGTTGTAACAACCTGCCTGCAGATCCCGTCTGCGATCTTCCTGGAGTCATTCCTTTCCTATCTTGGTGTTGGTGTATCTGCACCGCTTCCAAGCCTTGGATCTATGGCAACAGACGCATTAAGCGGTATGTATACATACACTTACAGACTGATCGTTCCGTCTGTAGTCCTCAGTGTAATGATTCTTGCATTTAACCTGTTCGGTGATGGTCTGCGCGATGCACTTGACCCGAAACTTAAGAAATAAGAGAGGAGGAGAATCATGTCTGAACAGAAACATAAATTATTGGAAGTTAAGGACTTAAAAGTCTCCTTCTTTACACCGGCCGGTGAAGTTAAGGCTGTAGGAGGAATCTCCTACGACCTGGACTACGGCGAAGTTATGGGAGTAGTAGGAGAGTCCGGTTCCGGTAAGAGCCAGGAAGCCTACTCTATTATGGGACTTCTTCAGTCTCCTGGTAAGGTTGTCGGAGGTTCCATTACTTTTGAAGGACAGGATGTCCTGTCTTTTACCAAAGATCAGATGACAGAATTCCGCGGCAGTAAAGTAGCGATGATCTTCCAGAACCCGATGACCTGTTTAAACCCGGTTTACACCATTGGAAATCAGTTAGTAGAAGCACTTCGCGCTCATGATAAAAAGATCAGCAAGGAAGAAGCTGAGAAGCGTGCCATGGAAATGATGGAAATGGTTGGTATCAACAATGTACAGAAGCGTATGAAACAGTATCCTCATGAGTTCTCCGGTGGTATGCGCCAGCGAGTTATGATCGCCATGGGTCTGATCTGTCATCCGCAGCTTCTGATCGCGGATGAGCCGACTACAGCTCTGGATGTTACGATCCAGGCACAGATCCTTGACCTGATGAAAGACCTGCAGAAGAAAACAAAAATGGGAATCATTTTTATCACTCATAACCTTGGTGTTGTTGCGGATATCTGCGATAAGGTTTCCGTTATGTATGCAGGCCGTATCGTTGAACAGGGCCCTGTTGATGATATTTTCTATGAACCTGCGCATCCGTATACAAAAGGACTTCTGCGTTCTATGCCTCGTGTAGATGCAGAGAGTTACGAACGACTGATCCCGATAGAGGGTACTCCGGTCGATATGCTGAATCCGCCGGAAGGCTGTCCTTTTGCACCACGCTGTGAGCATTGTATGAAGATCTGTCTGAAGAAGATGCCTCCTTATGTAGAAGTAGGCGAGAAACACCGTTCAGCCTGCTGGCTGTGTGTTCAGGAACTGATGGGCAAGGAGGAGAACTGATATGGCAAATGAAGAAAAGAAACTTGTCGAGATAGAGAATTTACGTAAATACTTCCCGATCAAGGGAACAAACGGTCCAGGTGTTCAGGCAGTTCAGGATGTTTCCCTCTATATTAAGAAAGGTGAGACATTAGGACTGGTAGGAGAGTCCGGATGCGGTAAAACAACTCTGGGAAGAACCATTCTCAGATTGTATGAGCCGACCGGTGGTAAGATTATCTATGACGGTCAGACAATTTTTGACAATCCGTTGGACAAAGACGGCAAACCACTTGGCAAAGCGAAATCTGTAAACATGCTTCCTTACCGTAAGAAAATGCAGATTATTTTCCAGGATCCATCCGCATCTCTTGATCCTCGTATGACAGTCGGAGAGATTATCGGAGAGGCTATCGACATTCATAAACTGGCTGCAAATAAAAAAGACCGTGCGGATATGATCAAAGGTCTACTTGCAAGAGTAGGATTAAATACCGAGCATGCAAACCGTTATCCTCATGAGTTCTCCGGCGGACAGCAGCAGCGTGTCGGCATTGCCCGTGCACTTGCCGTTAAACCGGAATTTATCGTATGTGATGAGCCGATTTCCGCATTGGACGTTTCTATCCAGTCACAGGTTGTAAACATGCTGGAGGATATGCAGGCAGAAATGGGACTGACTTACCTGTTTATCGCTCATGACTTGTCTGTTGTGCGTCATATTTCAAACAGGATCGGTGTTATGTATCTGGGATCTCTGGTAGAACTTGGTGAGAGCTATGAGCTGAACCGTCATCCGATCCATCCATATACACAGACGCTTCTTTCTGCAGTTCCGGTACCGGATCCTAAGCTGAGCCGTACCAGAAAGCGTATCATCCTTGAGGGAGATGTGCCAAGCCCGATGAACCCGCCGAGTGGATGCCGTTTCCATACCAGATGTCCATATGCGACACAGAAGTGCCGTGAGGAGATGCCACAGTTCAAAGAGCATGAACCTGGACACTGGGCAGCATGTCATCTGCTGGATAAATAATACAGTCAAGCGGATATTCGCCTGACTATTTATCAGAGTACTTACAGAATACGAAAAAATATAATGTAAACTGGTGGGTAATACTGAAATAAATAGAAAGAATAAAAATAGGAAATAATTAACAAAATTATTGTTGCAATTATAGTAAAAAATCCGAAAGAAAAAGCTTAACATAGGTATTGGGTTCCTGTATAATGGAATTTATAATACAAATCGCTGACTTCTCATACAGCGAAAACCATAATAAAGGAGGACAAGTAATGAGAAAGGCAAAAACAATTATGTCTCTGGCTCTGTCAGTAGCTATGGTTACAAGCATGGCAGCTACAGCACCTGTAATGGCAGCAGAGAGCGAATCAACAGACGGATTTAATCTGAATCTCTGTATCGCATCTGAACCACAGAGTATCGACCCTGCACTGAATACAGCAATGGATGGTTCTGTCATGTGCCACCATATGTTCGAAGGTCTGGTCAAATGGGCAGACGACGGTGAAGGAAATGCTGTTACAGTTCCAGGACAGGCTGAATCCTGGGATAAAGAGACAAACGATGACGGAACAGTAACTTATACTGTACATCTTCGTGATGGTATCAAATGGTCTGACGGACAGGCCGTAACAGCAGGAGATTTCGAATATTCCTGGAAACGTCTGGCAAACCCGGAAACAGCAGCAGACTACTGTTACATGATCGACATGGTAAAAGGATATGCAGAGGTAGCTGACGGAAGTGCGGATCCTGACACACTTGGAATCAAAGCTACAGATGATACAACACTGCAGATCGATTTAACTTATGACTGCCCGTATTTCGAAGAGATCATGGCATTCCCGGCAACCTTCCCTGTTCGTAAAGATATGGTAGAGGGAAGCGAGAACTGGACATTTGATCCTGCAACTTATATCAGCAACGGACCTTACAAGATGAAAGAATGGTCTCATAACTCCTACATTCTTATGGAAAAGAATGAGAACTACTATGATTATGAGAACCTTGGACCGGACACAATTAAATTTGCACTTCTGGACGACAACAACGCGATCCTTAAAGGATACAACAACGGAGAACTTGATTTCATCGAGAACCTTCCTGTAGACGAAGTTGCTACTTACCTTGCATCCGGAGAACTTAACATCGCTGACTATATCGGAACATACTATGTATGCTTCAATACAGAAAATGAAGTATTCTCTGATCCTGCAATCCGTAAAGCATTCTCACTTGTAATCGATCGTAACTACATCGTAGATAACGTAACTCAGTCCGGTGAAGTTCCTGCAACAGGATATGTTCCATCCGGTATCTATGATGCAGACGGAGCAAGCGGAGATGACTTCCGTACAGTAGGCGGTGAATATTACAGCGTTTCTGAAGATGATTATGAGAAGAACTGTGAAGAAGCACGTCAGATCCTTGCAGATGCAGGATATCCAGACGGCGAAGGTTTCCCGACAGTTGAATATCTGTACAACACAGATGACAAACACAAAAAGATCGCTGAAGCACTCCAGAACATGTGGCAGAAAGAACTTGGCGTAACTGTTAACCTGGACAACCAGGACTGGAACGTATTCCTTCAGAACAGAAAGAATGGTGACTTCCAGATCGCACGTAACGGATGGATCGGTGACTACAATGATCCTTGTACATTCCTTGATATGTGGTATACAGGCGGCGGAAACAACGATGCTCAGTATTCTAACCCGGATTACGATGCACAGATCGATGCAGCAAAAGCTACTTCTGATCAGGCAGAGCGTATGAAAGCATTCCATGCAGCAGAAGATATCCTTATCGGTGAAGACAATGTACTGGCTCCTCTGTACTTCTATACACAGCCATACATGCTGAAAGATAATATCAAAGGTATGTATTACACACCACTTGGATACTTCTTCTTCGGATACACAACCCAGGAATAAGATCTGAGACAGGAATGAGTCTGGAAACGGACAGAGAAAGTAGTTTCGCATTCCTGCATAAAAATGCATAATTTTGAAAGTAAAAACAGCTCTGTGCGGAAGAGTTTAAGACTCTCCGCAGGGGCTGTTTTTGTTTTAGAACAGGAGATGGTAAAGTTTTCAGGCTGCCACTTTTTTATGATAAAAAGGTAAAATAAAAAACTAAATTTTACAGTATATGTTTGCATAAAAATCTATAAGATGATATGATTATAAATAAACGTTACAATAGCAATCTTACAGGGAGATAACTGGAAATGGAATTTTGGGATATTTATGATGAGAATAAGAAACCTACAGGACGTACCATGAAGAGAAATGACTGGTGTCTGAAGGACGGAGAGTATCATCTGACTGTGCTTGGCGTAGTAGCCAGACCGGATGGTACTTTTCTAATCACTAAACGTGTCATGACGAAAGCGTGGGCACCTGGATGGTGGGAAGTATCCGGCGGCGCTGCACAGGCAGGAGAGGAATCTTATGAAGCTGTTCTGCGTGAGGTGAAAGAGGAAACAGGACTGGATGCCCGAAACGCAGAAGGTGGTTATCTTTTTACGTATAAGAGAGAGAACCCGGGTGAAGGAGACAACTATTTTGTAGATGTGTACCGTTTTATCATGGACATTGATGAGAATGACTTACATTTACAGACTGAAGAGACAGACGGATATATGTTTGCCAGTCCTGACCAGATCAGAGAATTTGCAGCAGATGGAAAATTTCTGCATTATGACAGTATAAAAAAGGCATTTGAGATGTAAATATATGCAGAGATCCGTGGGAAAACCTTTCGGATGCTGCTTATGATATAAAGAGAAATGCAGCATCCGGAAGGTGATTCCTGAGAGGAAAGATAATGAAAAATATAATAAAGAACAGTCAGAAAAGGTTCGGGAGAATAATCCTGGTGATTATTAATATTCTTCTGATCCTGGCGGCGGTTCTGTCTTCTCTGGTTTATTCCGACCATAGAAGAACAGATCAATATAATGGGATCTGTAAAAGGAATGCCGCCGGAAGTGAAGAACACTGAGGGCGCTTTCTTTCTGCCGTGATATAATCAAATCAAACTGCGAAGCAGTTATTCGGTTATGAGCAAATAGCGGAGCGGATGATTTTATCCGCTTAATCAAGTATGAAATGATGAGAGGAAAAAAATATGGAAAAAAATCTTGAGTTTATCGGGGAACAGTTAAAGAAATTAACTGCAATCCCAAGCCCGTCCAGCTATACGGAAAAGGCGGCAGAGTATCTGATGGAAACACTGAAAGAAATGGGATATGAGCCGGAGCTTTCCAATAAGGGAAATGTGCTCGTGACGATCGGAGGAGAGGGAAATCCGCTGGTCCTGGCATCTCATATTGATACTCTTGGTGCAATGGTACGCTCCATAAAAGATAACGGACGCCTCCGTCCTACAACTCTGGGCGGACATCAGTGGAGAACTGCTGATGGTGAGAACTGTACTGTTCATACGAGAGACGGCAGGGTTTATACAGGGGTTGTGCTGAATACAGAACCATCTGCGCACGTGGCAGATGAGAAAGTGGAACAGACAGAAGAGAATATGGAGATCCTGCTGGATGAGAATGTAGAAAACAAAGAGGATATTGATGCACTGGGAATCCAGGTAGGAGATATCATTGCTATGGATCCGCGGACTGTGATCACAGAGAGTGGATATATCAAGAGCCGTTTTCTAGATGATAAGCTTTCTGCAGCAATCCTGCTGGGACTGGCGAAGGCAGTGAAAGACGAAGGGATTACACTGCATCGTAAGGTATCATTGCTTTTCACAGTATATGAAGAAGTTGGACATGGCGGAAGCTATGTACCGGCAGATACAGCGGAAATGATTTCTGTAGATATGGGATGTGTGGGTGCTGATCTTGGATGTACAGAGCGTATGGTATCCATCTGCGCCAAAGATTCCGGCGGTCCGTACAATTATAATCTGATCACTGCACTGGTCAATACAGCGAAAGCACATGGTCTGGATTTCGCGATCGATGTTTATCCGCATTATGGATCTGATGTGGAGGCAACTCTCCGCGCAGGATATGACATCAGACATGGCCTGATCGGACCTGGGGTTTATGCTTCACATAATTATGAGAGATCTCATATGGATGGAGTGAAGAATACGTATGAGCTTGTGAAGGCGTATGTGACGGAATAAAAAATAAAGCAGCTGTTCTTTTATATGTTTTTTGGTAATTGGAATATTGGACAGGAACTGCTTTATGAGGTTAAATTACAAAAAATCTGCAGGAGATATCATATAATGGATATCTTATCTGCAGATTTTATTATTTGTGGATATTTATATTAATGAAATTTCCCATTCCAGATGTGAAATATAAATAGCAATAATATTTTGATATAAAGCTGATTTATTTCATTGCATTCTTAATAGCAGCCAGCAGTTCATCATATTCTTCATATGCCGGGATCTCCGGATAATCTGCTTTGATCTTATCTGTACTGCGGAACAGGAATCCAGCCTTGCTTGCCTGGATCATACCCAGGTCATTGTAGGAATCACCGCTTGCAATGGTATCGAATCCGATAGACTGTAAAGCCTTTACAGTAGTTAACTTGGATTGTTCCACTCTCATCTTAAAGCCTGTGATCTCACCGTTGTCTGCAACTTCAAGAGTGTTGCAGAATAAGGTAGGTCTGCCAAGCTTCTCCATGAGCGGTGCTGCAAACTGTGTGAAAGTATCGCTGATCAGAATTACCTGAGAGAAAGAACGAAGTTCATCCAGGAATTCCTTTGCACCCGGAAGCGGATCGATCTTTGCGATCACATCCTGAATTTCTTTCAGTCCGAGACCATGTTCCTTCAGAATACCAAGCCTCCAGTTCATCAGCTTATCATAGTCCGGCTCATCACGTGTGGTTTTCTTCAGCTCCGGGATTCCGCTTGCTTCAGCAAATGCGATCCAGATCTCAGGTACCAGTACGCCCTCTACGTCAAGACATGTAATATACATAATAGAAATCCTCCTTTGTGTGAAACCTCTTTATTTTTGAAAATCCTTTAATGCTTTATTTAGTGAAATCATTCTAACATATTCTGAGAGTCCTTGCAAATTTAATTTTTGAGTTGCTTAAAAGGAGAATATTGATTTCCTAAAATGCATATGATATAATGCCAATAGGCAGAAGAAAGAATAATTAATCTGACAAGAATAACAAGAATGAAAGCCCTGGGAGTGGCAGCTCCCAGGGCTTTCTTCTTGTTTTAACAAAGTGGACAAGCAACCACCAGGCTAGTGTTGTCCTATTTATCTCCGTCTAGCCATTTGCAGATATAGTGGCAGATTATACCTGCTGCACAGGAGATAAGAAAAGAAAGAATAATTTCTGACAAGAATATCACCTCCTCCCGTTGCCGGGTATTGGTTGGACAACGTTAATACTATATCATATATAGAACAAAAATAGAAACATAAAATAAGTATTGACATAAAAAAACCAAAGCCATATAATAGTTAGGCAACTAATGGATAGCAACCTAACTATTTATATGGCTTTGCAATAGTATGGGTACTGATTTTAGGAGGTGCGGCGAGATAGACGAGGAAATGAAACAGAAGCTGAATGAGATGCATGTAGGCAGGCTGATACATATTTTATCCCATACAATGAAACGGCATAATCCGGCAGAGGTGATGGAGAATGACGATCTGACGACCATGCAGAAGCATGTGCTGAAATTTATACTTCTGGAAACCATGCACAGAGATCTCTATCAGAAAGATATTGAAGAGGAATTCCAGGTCAGGAAGCCTACAGTGACAGGAATCCTGAAGCTGATGGAGAAGAACGGTTACATTTACAGAGAGAGTGCGAAACAGGATGCACGCCTGAAACAGATCATTCCCACAGAGAAAGCAGAGAAGATCCGTCCTGCAATCTTAAAGAGTATTGAAGAAGGCGAAGTCAAAATGCTCCGGGGAATTCCGAAGGAGGATGTGGAACTGTGCAAACAGGTTCTCTGGCAGATGTATGAAAACCGGAAAAAATCCTGCGATAGCAGGAATGATTTTTAACAGAAATAACGAGACATAAGGAGGACATCGACAAAGATGAATAAGAAACTTTTACGTTCAGTCCGGGAATATAAGAAGCAG
Source organism: Blautia wexlerae DSM 19850 (assembly GCF_025148125.1). NCBI lineage: Bacteria > Bacillati > Bacillota > Clostridia > Lachnospirales > Lachnospiraceae > Blautia > Blautia wexlerae. The sequence continues at coordinate 4,178,651 of NZ_CP102267.1, read as the reverse complement.
TCTGTACTGGCTCCGATCCTTGTAATCCTGGAAGTACTGATGGAAGTTCTGATTCCTCTGGAGATGGCGAAGATTATCGACGTAGGTATTGCAAACGGAGATATGGGCTATATCATCCAGCGTGGAGTCATCCTTGTTGCAATGGCAATGCTTTCCCTGTTCTTCGGCGTACAGGCCGGAAATATGGCAGCAGTTGCAGCAGCAGGATATGCAAAGAATTTACGACACGATATTTTTTATAAGGTGCAGGATTTTTCATTCAAAAATATCGACCACTTTTCAACCTCAGGTCTGGTCACACGACTGACCACTGATATCACAAACGTACAGCAGGCATATATGATGAGCATCCGTCTTCTTGCCAGAGCACCGTTTATGATTATCCTGTCATGGATCATGACACTGACGATCAACAAACCGATCGCAATGCTTTTCCTGATAGTTGTTCCTGTTCTTGGCGGTACACTGATCTTTATTGCGAAAAAGGCACATCCACATTTCATCAAGGTATTTGATGAATATGACAATCTGAACAATTCCGTTCAGGAGAATGTAAATGCCTCACGTGTAGTTAAGGCTTTCGTAAGAGAGGACTATGAGATTGAGAAATTCCATGGAATTTCCAGATATGTTTATAATCTGTTTACCAAAGCAGAGAAAATCGTTGCATGGAACTCACCGGTTATGATGTTTGCCATGTATACTGTAATCATTATCATTGTTGCAATCGGTGGAAGAGGAATTGTTCTCGGCGGCATGGAGACCGGTGAACTGACAAGTATCATTGTCTACGCACTTCAGATTCTCATGTCCCTGAACATGGTAACCTTCGTGTTTGTTATGATTATGATAGCAGAAGCATCTACAGATCGTATTGTAGAGGTTCTGGATGAAGTTCCTGAGATGCAGGATAAAGCTGATGCAGTAAGGAATGTGGCAGATGGTTCCATTGACTTTAATCATGTAGATTTCAGCTATGCAGGAGAGGGAGGAAATCTTTCCCTGAAGGATGTGAATCTTCATATTAAATCCGGTCAGACAGTAGGTATCATCGGCGGAACCGGAAGTGCAAAGTCTACCCTGGTGCAGCTAATCCCCAGACTCTATGATGTCACAAAGGGTAATGTCCAGGTGGGAGGCGTGGATGTACGCAACTACAATCTGGAAGTACTTCGTGACCAGGTTTCCATGGTACTTCAAAAAAATGTGCTGTTCTCAGGAAGCATCTATGATAATATTCGCTGGGGTGATGAACATGCCAGTGAGGAAGAAGTTCGGAGGGTCTGTAAGCTGGCCCAGGCAGATGGATTCGTCAGTGAGTTCCCGGATGGCTACGATACAATGATCGTTCAGGGCGGTAACAACGTATCCGGCGGTCAGAAGCAGCGTCTGTGTATTGCAAGGGCTCTTCTCAAGAAACCGAAGATCCTGATCCTGGATGACTCTACCAGTGCAGTAGATACAAGAACAGATGCCCTGATACGTAAGGCTTTCCGCGAGGAGATCCCGAACACAACAAAGATTATTATCGCACAGCGAGTTTCTTCTATTGAAGATGCAGATCAGATCATCGTACTGGATGACGGTAAGATCGCAGGTGTGGGTACTTCAGAAGAACTGCTGAAGACAAATGATATTTACAGAGAAGTATATGAATCACAGGTCAAAGGAGGCGGAGACGATGAATAAGAAGAAAAAATTAGATCAGAACACCATCCAAACTGCCAAAAGACTTCTGAAATATATGACAGGAACCCATAAGATACAGTTTATCATCGTATTTATCTGCATCTTTATCAGTTCCGCAGCAAGTATTGCAGTATCCCTGTCCCTGAAATTTCTGCTGGATGACTTTATCATTCCGCTGATCGGACAGACAGATCCGAACTTTGCAGAACTCTATAAGGCACTTGCAGTCCTTGGCTGTATTTTTGCACTTGGTGTGATTGCCACATTTATTTATACCCGAATGATGGTTTATATCGGTCAGGGTGTGCTTAAAAGTGTCCGTGATGATATGTTCGAGCATATGCAGACTCTTCCAATCCGCTATTTCGACCAGAATACAAACGGATCTGTCATGAGCCTCTATACTAACGATACAGATACCCTGCGACAGATGATCAGTCAGGCGATCCCACAGGCACTGATGGCACTGTTTACGATCGTGGTTACCTTTATTTCCATGTTACTGTTAAGTCCGTTGCTTACGATTCTGGCAGTTGTGATCATCTTTATCATGCTGAAGGTTACCAATAAGATTGGTTCCAACAGTGGCAAATATTTCATCCGTCAGCAGGTATCTCTGGCAGATGTGACCGGTTTCGTGGAAGAACGAATGAATGGTCAGCGTGTGGTAAAAGTTTTCAACCACGAAGATAAATCAAAAGAAGAATTCGATAAACTCAATGAAGCACTTTTCGAGAGCTCCGCAAATGCCAATAAATACGGAAATATGATGGGACCGGTGATCGGTAACATCGGTAACCTGCAGTTCGTACTGACAGCAGTACTTGGGGGACTTCTCTCTGTAACAGGTGTGGGCGGCATCACCCTCGGTGTTATAGCTTCCTATTTACAGTTCACCAAGAGCTTTACCCAGCCATTCATGCAGGTGGCACAGCAGTTCAACGCCATCGTTATGGCACTTGCAGGTGCAGAACGTATTTTCAGGCTCATTGACGAGAAGCCGGAAGAGGATGAAGGTTACGTAGAACTTGTTAATGCAAGAAAGGATGCCAACGGCAATATCACAGAATGCAAAGAGAGAACAGGTATGTGGGCATGGAAGCATCCACATTCTGCAGATGGCTCCGTTACTTATACAGAACTGACTGGAGATGTCCGCTTTGAAGACGTTACATTCGGATATAACCCGGACAAAGTTATTTTGAAAGACATCAGTCTTTTCGCCAAGCCGGGACAGAAACTTGCTTTCGTAGGTTCCACAGGTGCAGGAAAGACAACAATCACAAACCTGATCAACCGTTTCTACGATATTCAGGAAGGTAAGATCCGTTACGATGGAATCAACATTACCAAGATTAAGAAGGACGACCTGAGACGTTCTCTGGGAATCGTACTTCAGGATACTCACCTGTTTACAGGAACTATTAAAGAAAACATCCGCTATGGTAAACTGGATGCTACAGATGAGGAAGTATACGAGGCTGCAAGACTGGCTCATGCAGACCAGTTTATCAAAATGCTTCCAAAAGGTTACGATACCATGTTAAGCGGAGACGGTGAGGAACTGTCCCAGGGACAGCGCCAGCTTCTCTCCATTGCAAGAGCAGCAGTAGCCAATCCGCCTGTACTGATCCTGGATGAAGCAACTTCAAGTATTGATACCCGTACAGAGAGTATCGTACAGAAAGGTATGGATAACCTGATGAAAGGCCGTACTGTATTTGTAATCGCCCACAGACTTTCAACTATCAGAAACAGTGATGCCATCATTGTACTGGATCATGGAAAGATCATTGAAAGAGGCGACCATGAAGATCTCATTAAGTTAAAAGGAACTTATTATCAGCTTTATACCGGTAAGCTGGAATTGTCATAAGAAACGATCAGAAAGACTGCAATTATTTCAGAACATGAATAATTGTGGTCTTTCTTTGCGGGCGTTGCGTTTTCTGCGTTATAATGTTATGATCGTACAGGTATGTGGATCACAGATGATGAAGTTCCGGTTTACGGATAAAAAAGAAAAATTATGCAGCAGCAAGGGAGAGATATACGATGGTAAAGGTAGATTTGATCACTGGTTTTCTTGGTTCAGGGAAGACGACGTTTATCAGGAAGTATGCGCAGTATCTGATGGATACTGGTAATAATATTGGGATTCTGGAGAATGATTACGGGGCTGTGAATGTGGATATGATGTTGCTTCAGGATCTGATGGGAGAGAATTGTGAGCTGGAGATGATCTCAGGAGGGTGTGATAAGGACTGCCATAGGAGGAGATTTAAGACGAAACTGATTGCTATGGGTATGTGCGGTTATGACCGTGTGATCGTGGAGCCGTCTGGGATTTTTGATGTGGATGAGTTCTTTGATATTCTTCATGAGGAGCCGTTAAATCGTTGGTATCAGATTGGGAATGTGATTGCAATCGTGGATTCTAAGCTGGAGCGTGATCTGTCAGAGGAGGCGGATTTCATTCTGGCTTCTGAGGTGGCAGATGCCGGATGCATTGTGATGAGTAAGAGCCAGGACGCATCACCCGAGGAAATCCAGGGTACGATTGAGCATGTGAATCAGGCGTTGGAGAAGGTTCATTGCAGCAGGAGATTTCATTGTGAAATGAATGGTGTGGATACTGCTAATGTTATCCACAAGAATTGGGATGAGATGTCGAAAGAGGACTTTGACAGAATCGCATCCTGTGGATATGTGATGGCAAGCTACAGGAAACCGGAGTTTGAGGCAGAGGATGCCTTTACTTCTCTGTACTTTATGAATGTGAAGATGACTGAGAAGGAGCTTCGGGAAGCAGCTGAGAAGATTCTGTCTGATCCTGAATGCGGGCGTGTGTTCCGGATGAAGGGATTTATGAGAGTAGACAGTGACAGCGAAGACGGTTCTGGACTATCTGCATGGGCAGAGTGCGATAGACGGCAGTGGATTGAATTAAATGCTACGAAGAATGAAATTACAATCCGTCCGCTTCATGTAGGGCAGGAGGTTCTGATCGTGATCGGGGAAGAACTGCAGGAGGAGAAAATCAAGTCTTACCTGAAGATCTGAGATTTGAACGCAGGTCGCGAAGTGACTGCGTTCATGAGCAAGTAGCGAAGCGGATTGCGAATGTCGTTACTGTTCACTCCGTTCTCAGTAACGTAGCCAAAATTCATTCCAGATTGCCTGCGGCAATGGAATTTTGGCTTGTATGTCTCGGGATAGTGGTGTGTGAACAGTAACGAATGTCTGCTTTACTTTATAAAAAAGGGCACTTGAAAAATCAGGTGCCCCATTGTATAATCTACTTAGAAGATGACCGGAAGCGTGTTCCGGTTGCCCTCGGTATAATTAATGAGTAAAGAAATTAAGCATCCAACTTTGGGCGGTGGGATGCTTATTTCTTTTTATGTTGATCTATGTAAGTCAATGCCGTAAAGATTACTAACAGTAAAGTAAGAACTTCCATTGTATTCATCTGGCATCACCCTCCTTTCGTGAAACTGGAGGGCAGGGGTCGAAACTTCGCATCCGGGTCTGTTCAATTATACTTGTTCAGTATAACATGATGAAAGAAATGACTCAAGTACTTATTGTTCTGTATAAAATCTGAATTATAAAAAGGGAACTTGAAGAAATAGGTGCCCCATTGTATAATCTACTTAGAAGATGATTGGAAGCGTGTTCCGGTTGTCCTCTGTGATTAATTATAATGTTAAAAAGAAAGTAAGCATCTCACTTTGGACGGGGGATGCTTACTTCCTTTTTATTTTTATGGAGTTTTATAACCGTAAGGATTATTTGGTAAACAGATCAACCAGATCCTGGCCGTCTTCGTAGCCTTGGCTCTTCAGCTCATTTACGAACCAGTCGTCTACGCCGTCTACAGCTTTCTTGAAGGAATCGATATCCATATCAGCTTTCTCTGTGAAGGTTACGTCGTTTTTGGATTCCCAGCGTTCTTTAATCTCATTGTCGCTGGAACGGTTGATGTAACGTTCGTATTCAACTGCCTTCTGACCGCATTCATCAACAACTGCCTGCTGTTGTGGTGTGAGGCCATCGTAGATATCCTGATTGATGCAGAAGAACAGACAGTCATAAATTGCATCCCACATGGAACAGTAAGGCTGAACCTCCTGAACGCTTGCTGCGTCAATAGCAGGAAGTGGATTTTCCTCACCTTCAACCGTGTTCTGCTGAAGTGCTGTGTAAGTTTCTGACCAGTTCATGTTTGTGGCATCAGCACCCCATCTCTTGTAGCATTCCATCAGAAGGTTGGAACCTGCTACACGGACCTTCAGGTTCCTCATATCATCTACAGATTTGATTTCATGTTTGCTGTTTGTGATCTCGCGGAAACCGTTTTCTGCGATACCCATGCAGTGGAGTCCGTATTCGCCAAGGATTTCTTTCAGTTTTTCACCAGCTTCGCCATCGAATTTCGCATCTGCATCGTCGTAAGAATCATAGACGAATGGAAGAGAAACAACGTTGAAACGTGGATCAAATGCAGAGTAGATCAGGTTGGAGTGCATGGAGATCTGAACCGGGTCCCCATTCATCAGAGCCTGAATACCTTCGGACTGGTTGCCGTTTGTAAGCTGGTCAGCTGCATAAATATTGACTTTAACCTTTCCGCCTGTAGCTTTTTCCATCAGTTCACCGAACTTACGTCCGCCGTCAGCCCAGGTACTTGTCTCAGTAGTGGAGCATGCAAAGTTCCAGGTTGTTTCCGGCCAGTCTAGATCACTGTAATCTTCCACTGTGTTGAAGGAATCCTTTGTGAAAAGGTCAACCAGATCCTGGGCATCGTCATAGCCCTGGCTCTTCAGTTCGTTTACAAACCAGTCATCGATACCGTCAACTGCTTCTTTGAAGGAGTCGATGTCCATGTCTTCTTTTTCTGTGATTGTTACACCGTTCTGGCTTGCCCAGCGTTCTTTGATCTCGTCATCTCCGGAACGGTTGATGTAACGCTCATATTCAACTGCTTTCTGTCCTGCTTCGTCAACAACTTCCTGCTGTTGTGGTGTGAGACTGTTGTAGATGTTTTCGTTGATACAGAAGAACAGGCAGTCATAAATTGCATCCCACATAGAGCAGTAAGGCTGAACCTCCTGAACACTTGCAGCGTCGATAGCAGGAAGCGGATTCTCCTGACCTTCTACTGTGTTCTGCTGAAGTGCTGTGTAAGTTTCTGACCAGTTCATGTTTGTGGCATCAGCGCCCCATCTCTTGTAGCATTCCATCAGAAGGTTGGAGCCTGCTACACGAACCTTCAGGTTCTTCATATCGTCTACAGATTTAATCTCATGTTTGCTGTTTGTGATTTCGCGGAAACCGTTCTCTGCAATACCCATGCAGTGGAGTCCGTACTCACTGAGGATTTCTTTCAGCTTTGCACCTGCTTCGCCATCGAATTTCGCATCTGCATCGTCGTAAGAATCATAGACGAACGGAAGAGAAACAACGTTGAAACGTGGATCAAATGCAGAGTAGATCAGGTTGGAGTGCATGGAGATCTGAACCGGGTCCCCATTCATCAGAGCCTGAATACCTTCGGACTGGTTGCCGTTTGTAAGCTGGTCAGCAGCGTAAATGTTGACTTTGACTTTGCCGCCTGTGGCTTTTTCCATCAGTTCACCGAACTTACGTCCGCCATCAGCCCATGTACTTGTCTCAGTAGTGGAGCAAGCGAAGTTCCAGGTCATTTCCGGCCAGTCAAGGTCGCTGTAATCTGCGATTGTGTCAAAGGAGTTATTGCCGTCTCCTGCCTCCTTGGAAGCTGTGTCAGAGGAAGCGGAGGACTGATCACCTGTGTAGGAGCCTTCTTTTGCAAGAGCTTTCGGAAGGAAAGTGGAGGTGATCGGGATGTATGTAACGATCAGAAGAACTGCAACGCAGGCTGCGATCATTGGCACAACTGCCCTTGAGATCTCCTGCAGAGTAACTTCCAGACCTTTTTTGATCTTGATGCTGATTGCTACGAAGAGGTTTACGCCTACAGGAGGAGTTACCTGTCCGATTGCAAGGTTTACAGTTGCCATAACACCGAATGCTACTATATCGTATCCAAGAGCCTTACATACAGGAAGCATGATCGGGATGAAGATGTACATAGCGGAGTTTGCATCGATGAAGCATCCTGCGATCAGGAAGATGATATTTACAATCAGCAGGAAGGTAAACTGGTTATGTGCGATGCTTCCAAGTAAATTGGAGGCTGCATCTGCAATACCGAATTTGGTACATACAAAGGAGAACAGAGAGGCACTTGCTACGATGAGCATGATACCGCCGGTTGTCTTTGCTGAGTCTACCAGAATGTCAAACATATCGCGGAAGGAAACTTCGCGGTAGATGACCATACCTACAAAGAGACCGTATACAACGGATACGGCTGCTGCTTCTGTTGGTGTGAAGATACCGCCGTAGATACCGCCCAGAATGATGACCGGCATCAGGAATCCCCAGAAAGCATCTTTAAAAGCGTCCCAGCGTTCTTTGCCTGAGGCTTTTTCTCTGGATGGTTTGATGTTGTGTTTCTTTGCTTCCAGCATTACTACGATTACCAGTGCCACGCCCATAAGAAGACCTGGTACGATACCTGCCATGAACATATCTGCGATGGATGTGCCTGTGATGGAGGCATATACAACGAAGGCGATACTTGGCGGGATGACAATGGCGATGGAGCTTGAGGTTGCCATCAGTGCTGTGGAGAATGGTGCGGAGAAACCGCCCTGTTCTACCATTGCAGGGATCAGTACGGCGCCAAGAGCTGCAACAGTTGCAGGGCCGGAACCGGAGATGGCGCCGAAGAAGCAGGCTACGATAACACATACGATGGCGATACCGCCTTTTTTGTGTCCTACGCAGGTATCAACGAATTTGATCAGTCGTTTGGAGATACCGGCTTTTGCCATGATGTTTCCTGACAGTACGAAGAATGGGATTGCCAGGAGCAGGAATTTGCTGATTCCTGAGTACATGTTGGTTGCTACGATCGTCAGGGATGTACCGGAGTAGAGGATTGCGCATACGGAGGAAAGTCCGAGGCAGATTCCGATGGGTACACCCAGGATCAGGAATATGAAGAAGGAGATAAATAAGATTGCACTGATCATTTATTTGCCCTCCTTTTTGTCTGTTGTGATTGTGTTCATGTTACTTTTTGTGCTGTTGTCGGTATTTTTGGCGCTGTCGGTTTTGCAGCAGAAGTCCAGACAGAATTCAATGAAGTGAAGGATCATGCATCCTGCACCGATGGGTACGAAGGACCAGAAGATCCATTCAGGCCAGTTTAATACGAAGGTTCTTTTTCCATTCTGAAGCTGAGTGATTACCTTGTCCATTCCGTATTTGAAAAGGATGACGCTGAAGATGATGCTCAGGACTGTGATCAGAATTACGGATGGTTTCTTCAGTTTCTTTGGAAGGCGGTCTGTGACCAGTGTCAGGCTGACCAGTTCTCCTTCGCGGCAGGCCAGTGCGGCTGCCAGCAGGGTGATGAGTACGAATACCGCTACTACAAGTTCTTCTGTGAAGGACCAGGAACGGTGGATGACTTTACGGGAAAATACGTTTCCCACAGTCAGCACCAGGATCAGCAGTGTGGAGATCACAAGGACGATCTTTTCTACTGCAGCCAGTGCGTTCATGATTTTTTTGTAGATTTTCATGCTCTCTACTCCTCTCAAAAAATTTACTGCTGTTTTTCGGAATTTGGAGCAGATTCAAGGCAGATGGAATGTAATGGTTATAATATGTAATTAGTTACATTTTTCATCTGTGGTGAATTCTGTTGTCTGCGAAAAACAGAAGTGGTGTTTCGGTTTCAGATCGACAGCCTGGAAAAGAAAGTATGTCTCGTGTGTCAGGGCTTTTTTATGTTATAGGAATATTATGGAGTAATTTCCTATAACATAAAAAAAGTCCGCCCCACGCAGGGACGGACATATGATATTCCGTAACCACCCTGTTTCACCTTTGAAACAAGTACGATTCTGCAACGTACCGATATACGCGGCTCCTGTAACGGGGGGCGGCCGGGGAAGCTTACTGTGAATATGGCAATATCTGTGATGGCTGTATTCAAGGGTTCGGCTTTCCTTCTCGGGGATGATATTCGAAACAGGTCTGTCACTGCATTTCACCGGACTGCAGTTCTCTGAGGACAGGGGGACTGTTTTTACTGGTTCCCTTCGTTGAATTTATGCGTTATAGGTTTAGCTGTTTAAAAAGCTAAAGCAATTTTAACGCTGTTTGTTTTGAAAGTCAAGAGGTTTTTGTAAGTATTTGGGGGAAGTTTGTTGGTGTGGGGCGTACACAGACAATAAGGGACGCGCGAAGCAGCATCTCTCTGCAGGTTCAGTTCCGGGGGCTAAGTAACTCTAAGGTGGGGGAAATCCGCTAAAAGCATGAAGAAAAATGCAAAACTCGCTCCGTCGCAGACTCCGCTCAGACAGGTTGCTATTTTTCTTCATAACGCGGATTTCCCCCACCTAAGAGTTACTAAGCCCCCTCCAAATTCACCTGCAGAGAGATGCTGCTTCACGCTGGCTATTGGCTGTGTAAGAGAAAATGGATGAGGTGGTGGGAGCGGAGGGGTCAAGTGAAAAGAATCAGTTGTTACTCTTGACAATCGAATGATTTTCTGCGTATATTGTAAAAAATAAAATATTAAATATTGGATAAGTAAAATTATGAAAATAAATGAGTAAAAGCTACAAAGATGAGCAGAAAGAGGTAAAGATCATGGATTTAAAGAATTATTCAACAGGGGTACAGCATATCGGGATTCCGACAAATGACATTGATAAAACTGTGGAGTTTTATCATAAGCTGGGATTTGAGACGGCGTTTGAGACTGTGAATGAGGAAGCGAATGAGAAGGTTGTTTTTCTGAAGCTGGGAACTTTGGTTGTGGAGACTTATGAGAATCATGCGGCGAAGATGGAGCATGGGGCGATTGATCATGTTGCGCTTGATGTGAGAGACATTGAGGAGATTTTCCAGTATATTAATGAAGCTGGTTTAAACTCCACACAGGATACCATTCATTTCCTGCCATTCTGGGAAAATGGTGTAAAATTCTTTACCATTGAGGGTCCGAATAAGGAGAAAGTGGAATTCAGTCAGTATCTGTAAAACAGAAAAAGTTACGGAATATACCTACATAATAAAATTCCGAACATAATAAAATGAAGCAGTAAAGCCGATACATTGACTGGAAACAGTGTGTCGGCTTTTTCACTGTTCGAAATAGACTGTAGCAGTAAAAACCGGGAAAAATAAAGGGATATTAAAGGGAAGAGAAAGATGAAATATTTAAAGAAGTGGTATATTAATCTGTCAATACAGAGAAAAATTCTGTATTGTACATTAGGGGTAGCATTGGTTGTTCTGTTGGCTGCCAGTGTTTCGCAGTATATGTCTGCATCTTCAATTGTGACAGAACAGACAAGGAAACAGTCTGCGGGAGTGGTGAACGAGTTGTCGGTGAATTTGGATCATTATTTTGATATGGTGAGGAATTCATTTGAGTATATTGCAAATAACAGTACGGTTCAGGAGGAATTGGAGTCTGATGAACCATATAAATCGAATGGCACAGAGCTGTATCCCTATTATTCAAGATCGGGGCAGATCAGAAGGCTGCTTTTGCAGGGATATACAAGTATTTATATGAAGGATATCCAGCTGTATGGTTATAACGGAGCAAATCATCTGCTGGCAAATAATCGTGAGATTCATGAAAAGACCGCTCAGATATCCTGTGAACTGGCGGAGCAGGCAAAAGGACGCTGTATTTATTATAATGCTTCTGAGGAAGGCCTGATGTATATGGCAAAGCAGATCAAAGATTCTCTGACTATGAAGCCAGTGGGAATATTGAGAGCATCTATTAAGCTGAGCTATCTGAAAAAAATGACGATCACAGCCAGAGATTCTTTGGCTGCACATATTTTTCTTCTGGACAATGACAAAAATGTTCTGATAGAGAGTGCAGAGAATGATGCGACAATCAGTGACAGAAGCTGGATAGAAAAAATATCAGGCAACACAGGAGAATTTCTGTTTACTGCAGATGGACAGGGTTATGACTGTGTATATCAGAGAAGTTCTGACACAGGACTTACAGTTGTAGGAATGATCCCTATGAGTTTCTTGCAGAAAACAGCCAGAGGATTACAGAAAACGACAATCATGCTTATTCTGGCAAGTTTGATGTTGTGTATTTTTCTTGCTAATATTCTGGCAAAGGGAATCGCTGGTCCGATCAAGCGTACAAGTAAAGCAATGCAGCAGTTTGCGGAGGGTGACTTTTCTGTCCGTCTTCCGGAAGGAAGAAGGGATGAGATTGGAACCATGAATTCTGTTTTCAACCAGACGATAGAGAAAATAGAGCAGCTGATAAAACAGGTTGTGGAGATGGAAACAGTTAACAAAGATATTGAATTCCAGGCTTTGCAGGCACAGATCAATCCGCATTTTCTTTATAATGTACTGGATACGATCAACTGGATGGCGCGAAAGAAGGGCGAGGATAATATTTGTCGTATGGTTACTTCTATCAGCAGTCTGATGCGTGCAAGTATCAGTAATAAAAGAAGTATGGTTTATATTCGTGAGGAAATAAAATATGTACAGGATTATCTTTACATACAGGAAACCAGATATGGAGATAAATTTACATCTTATATTGAAGTGGATGAGAGATTAAATGAATTAGAGATTCCGAAGATGACTATTCAGACACTGGTGGAAAATGCGGTGGTTCATGGTGTGGAAAATGCGACATGGGACTGTTTCCTTTATGTTTCAGGAGAAATTACAGATGGAATGGCAGTATTTACAGTAAAGGATGATGGCGTTGGAATGTCACAGGAGCAGTTGGAGAAACTGATGGGGACAGAGGAAGAGCCAGATCATGAAGCAGAGCGGACACATACTCATCTGGGAGTGTATGCGGTGAGAAAGAGACTGGATTATGTATATCAGAACAAGGCAAGGATGAGCATTACATCAGAACCGGGGAAGGGAACACAGGTAATACTGGAAATCCCGATGAACGGTAATGTCGGAGTTACCTACAGGAAATGTGATGAACCTGTTAATGAAAATAACAAAAAAAGGGGAGACGAGAGATAATGGAATTGCAGGTAATGATATTAGATGATGAATATATTATTCTGGATGGTTTATGTTCGTTTCCATGGAGCGATTATGGATACCGTATATCCGCAACTGCAAGGAACGGATTGGAAGGGCTGGAGAAACTGGAGCAGGCGAAACCGGATCTGATCCTTACAGATGTGAAGATGCCGGGAATGGATGGACTGGATTTTGCAGAAAAAGCACATGAGATTTATCCCAATGCGGTTATAGTGATACTGACAGGATATGACAGTTTTGCCTACGCTCAGAAAGCAATCAGCATTGGTGTGGAAGAATATCTTCTCAAACCGGTGGACTATGATGAGTTAAAGGCAATGGCTGCCCGGATTGCAGGGGAAATTCATGCAAGGAAGGAAAAACAGCAGGAAATCCGGGATCTGAAGAAATATTTCAACAGGTCAGTTCCGCAGCTGAGATCCAAATTTGCGGGAAATCTTCTGTATGGAAGAATCCAGGGAAAAGGAGTTGTAAAAGAGCAGGCAGAATCTCTGAATCTGACAATAGAGAAATATATTGTGTGTGTAGGGCGAAAAGTTGTTGGAGAAAATAAAATCCATACAGGAGATAAATGGATAGAGGAATTTGCATGCATCAATATTTTTGAGGAAATTTTTAATGATTTTGGAATTCATGTTTTGAGCGATTATAATACAGCAACTGCAGAATATAATTTTATTCTTTTGTTTGAAAAGGAAGAAGAAAACGCAGTATGTATGGAAAAAGCATTGCAGGCATGCAGTAAGATACAGGTAGAAGTAGAACGGTATCTGAAAGCACATATGAATTTTGGATTGAGCGATGTAGAAGTGGACGAATATCAGGCAAATGCACAGTACCGTAAGGCACAGACAGCATGCAGGCAATGTGTTTATCTGGGTACGAATATCATACTCAGATACGAAGATCTGCAATATAAAAAACAGACAGACTTTGTGATTACTTCCGGTGAAAAAACACATTTTATGATGACTTTGTTTCAGGACAGTTTTGAGAAAGCGGAGGATGAACTTCATCAGATATTTCGAAACGCACCGGAAGATGTATCTCCGGTGAAATTTGCAGCAATGGATTTACTTTTGGGATGTATGAAATTTCCATATATCTGTGCAGTTGACAGTGAAATTCATAATAAAAACTGGAATCTTTCTGTGCTTCAGGATGGAATAAAAAGAATCTGTCAGTGCGAGAACACAGAAGAGGTGTTGAATTGTCTGCTGAATCTGTTTGGAACGCTGATTAAACAGAATACAGAAGGAACTGATGAACGGAACCGGAAACTGGTTCAGAGTGTTCTTTCTTACATTGAGAAGAATTATTCAGGAGATTTATCTATGGATGATCTGACTGAGAAATTCCATGTAAGCAGAACCTATATCAGCCGCCTTCTTAAGAAATATGCCGGAAAGAGTTTTCTGGAATATCTGACAGATGTCCGGTTCCAACAGGTGGAGAAACTGATTGCAGATAATAAATATAAACAATATGAAATCGCAGAAATGGTAGGATACAAAGACTTTGGATATTACATAAAAGTATTCAAAAAGCGTTACGGTATTACACCCAATGAATTCAGGAAATATATATAAACAGCGAGGTTAACTGTATCAGGTAAGTCATTTAATCGAATCAGGCAAGTAGCGAGGCGGATGATTTTATCTGCCTGACGATAGAACAGGAGATTTGTGCACAGTATAAAATTTGTGCACAAATCTCCTATTTTTACTTTTATTTCCAATTGTTTATAAAAGGCAAAAAGACTAAAATAAAATCATCAAGAACGAGGAAACACAAATTAAAAGGAGGAAACAAGTAAATGAGGAAAATGAAAAAAGTGTTATCACTTGCCATGACGGCAGCTATGACAGCCAGTCTTCTGACAGGCATGGGAGCAGTTACAGCTTCTGCGAAGAAATCGGATGATGGAAAAAGAACGAAGATTACTGCTTTATTAAACTCAACAGAATCGACAGAACAGTATCAGGTTTATGACTATTTGTTGAAAAATTTCTGTGATGAGAAAGGCATTGACTATGAAATAGAAATGGTTAATGATAAACAAGATTATTTTACGAAATTACAGATGTATATCAATAGTGATACATTACCAGATATCTTCGGATGCCCCAATGGAACACTTTCTAAAGCATGTAAAGACATTGATGCATTAGTGGATTTAGGTGCTGAGTTAGATCGAAATGGATATGCGGATAAGATGAATGGTGCGGTACGAGATTTCCTTACAGATGCAGATGATGGTAATTTGTATCTTTTCCCACAGGGATTATATTGTGAATTCTTTATGTATAGGAAGGATCTCTTTGAAAAAGCCGGTATTAAAGAAACTCCGACAACATGGAAAGAATTTGAAGAAGACTGTCAGAAACTTGCGGATATAGGAGAAATTCCGGTTATTATCGGTGGTTCAGATGTATGGCAGATTATGAGATATCTTTCATTCTCTCCATGGAGAGTAACAGGTCCGGAATTTATCACTGGATATCAGGCTGGAACAGACTCTTTTGCCCAAAATGAAGCTGCCAAATATGGTGTAAATCTGGTTTATGATCTTGGAACAAAAGGATATTTTGAACCAGGATTTGCAAGTGTAGATTACACTTCAGCCACAAACTTATTCTATGGTGGCACTGGTGGAATTTTCTACAGTGGTTCAGGTCAGATCAATCTTGCTGAGGATATGTATGATGCAGGTCAGATAGGATTTTTCCCTGTGCCTGACACAGAAGAAATGGATAATATGGAGACAAATATTCCAATTCACGCAGGATTTGGTATTGGATATAATAAGGCTACATATGACGACACTATGCAGGAATTCTTTGATTATGCATGTGAACATTATTCAGAGGCTTGTTACAACAAAGGAAATATTTTCTCACCGTTTAACGATGATATTCCAGAAGGACTTCCACAGCTTTTCTATGATCTTCAGCCGTTATTTGAAAATGCTGAAACAGCATGGACCTCATGGGATGATAAGCTTGATTCAGAAAATCTGACCCAAATTGCAGATGAACAGCAGAAACTGGCTCAGGGAATTACCACTCCGGATGAATTTATCGAAACCTGTGATTCTTTTGTAAAAAGTAAGTGATTTTTCAATAATAATAAACAGAGACTGACAGCTGCCTTGTCAGTCTCTTTCAGAGAAAGAGAGGAGGAAGAACTGTGCAGAAAGCATTTGGAAAAAAGTCAGTCATCCTTTTATTCATCTTTCCAGCATTTCTTATTTATACAGCATTTGTAATTGTTTCCATCATATGGGCTGGTTATTATAGCTTTTTTGACTGGGGTGGTGTTGGAGAGAAAGTATTTGTAGGATTAAAAAACTATATAGAACTTGTTACGCAGGATGAAGTTTTCAGAGCTACAATAGGGCATACTCTTGTTTATACTGTAATTAATGTGGCAATTCAGGTATTTGGAGGTTTATTATTTGCGATTCTCCTCAGTCGTATTAAAAAAGGAAGAGTTGCTTTACAGACTCTGTATTATATTCCGGTAGTTATTTCTTCTGTAGCGATTTGCCAGATTTTTACAAAGTTATTATCAGTAACGCCAACCGGTATTGTGAATCAGGTATTATCATTCATCGATCCATCTCTGAAACTGATGGAGTGGATTTCAAATCCTCAGATTTCACTGTATGTAACAGCTTTTGTAGAAGCATATAAATACCTGGGACTGTATATGGTTATCTTTTATGCAGCACTGATCGGTGTTCCGGATGAACTGGGAGAAGCAGCACTGATCGATGGAGCATCAACATGGCAGGAATATCTTTATGTAAGAATTCCTTATATTAAACCGGTTATCATTGCAAACTGTCTGCTGGTACTGAATGGTTCCCTGAGATCTTTCGAGTTCTCTTATCTGTTAACACATGGAGGACCGGGAAATGCGTCTGAACTTATGACAACTTATATGTATAAACAGGCGTTCAGCAGTATGAAATATGGTTACGGAAGTTCTGTAGCGATCATGATCGTAATCATCTGTATGGTAGTTGGAATGTTATTCCGTAAATTTACAGGAGGAGGGGATGACGAATGAAAAAGAAAAAAACAACCATTCCGAGCATCATTAAATGGGTTATCGCATTAATCCTTGTTGTGATGCAGGTTTATCCTTTCTTCTATGTATTTACTTCAAGTTTTAAGTCACTGGATGATTTCAGACAGTTACCGGCATATGCACTCCCGTCAAAATGGGTGCTGACAAACTTTATCAATGTTTTTACAAAAAGCCATATGCTGACTTATTTTAAAAACAGTATCATTGTTTTGATCGGTGTATTGATTCCTCTGCTTTTATTTGCACTGATGGCTGGATTTGCATTAAGCAAAATCAAATTCAAAGGCAGAAAATTTGTCCTTAATTATTTCCTTCTTGGATTGATGCTTCCTATGCAGGTTGCACTGATTCCATTGTTTACTATTTTTAATAAGATGGGACTGATCAATACATACCCGGCAATTATTTTGCCACAGATTGCTTTTTCACTGTCTTATTCCATTCAGCTGTTTTATTCATTTAGCAAATTCTTCCCTGAAGAAATGCTGGAAGCAGCGATCATTGATGGATGTTCACCGATAGGATGTTTCTTTAAGATGGTGGTTCCGATGTCACTGAACTCTATTATCACAGTAGCAACCATGCAGGCAGTATTCTGCTGGAATGAGTATATTAATGCTTATACATTTACCAGATCTACAGATATGAAAACCATTACACTTGGTTTAAATGACTTCGTAGGAAGCATGGGACTGACAGACTGGGGTGGTACATTTGCAGCCATCACTGTAACAGTACTTCCGGTATTTATTTTCTACTTCTTCAGCAGCAAGAAGATGCTGGCAGGTATGACAGCAGGTGCAGTAAAAGGTTGATAATATGCAAGAATTACCTGATAACAGTAGTTTGATTTATGAGTAAATAACAGGCTTGCCGGAAAAGTACAAGCAGGCCTGTAAAGTGAAATAAAGTATAAAAAAGGAGATTAAGACTATGCAGAAATTATACTATCAGTTCCCGGGAACATGGTTTGGCGATTGCATGCCATTTGGACATGGAGATAAATTCTATTTATATCATCAGAGAGATACCAGAAAACCGGGACCATTTGGAGAACCATTTGGCTGGGATCTGGCAACAACTTCTGATTTTGTACATTACGAAGATAAAGGTGTGGCAATTCCGAGAGGAACAGATGAAGAGCAGGATCAGTTTATCTTTGCAGGAAGTGTTTTCGAGGCAGAAGGACAGTATCATATTTTCTATACAGGTTATAACCGTGATTATCCGGCACTTGGAAAACCATCTCAGGTTCTGATGCATGCATACAGCGATGATCTTGTAACATGGCACAAAACTCAGGATGCACTTACCTTCACTCCACAGGAAGGCTATGACCCGGATGACTGGAGAGATCCATGGGTGATCCGCGATGAGGAAAATGATCAGTATCTGCTGATCCTTGGTGCAAGATTACAGGGACCAAAGACAAGACAGACAGGAAGAACTGTTAAATTCACATCTAAAGACCTGAAAAACTGGAAGTTTGAAGGAGATTTCTGGGCACCGGATCTCTATACTATGCATGAGATGCCAGACTTATTTAAGATTGGTGACTGGTGGTATCATATTGTGACAGAATACAGTGACAGAAGTAAAATGGTATACCGTATGAGCAAGAGTCTGGAAGGTCCATGGATCGCACCGAAAGATGATGCATTTGACGGCAGATCTTATTATGCAGGACGTACTTTTGAACTGAACGGACAGAGAATCCTCTTTGGCTGGGTTGCTACCAAGGATCAGGATGATGATGACAATAACTTCATCTGGGCAGGAACATTTATGGCACATGAGGTTTACCAGAGAGAAGATGGAACCCTTGGTGTAAGAATTCCGGAAACTGTATGGAATGCATTTGATAAAGAAGAAAAGACAGAAGATTTTGTAATTGATACTCCAACTAAGAGTACAGAAAAAGTAGTTGCAAAAGATACAGGAGATATCTTCAAATTCGAAGCAGATGTGGAATTCACAGAAGGAACCAGAACTTTCGGTGTGAGATTCTATGAAGATGAGGATAAAGCTGAATCTTACCAGTTCGTATTTAATGTAACAGAAGACAGATATGTATTTGAGAAAAAACCAAACTGGCCATGGCCTGCAAACCAGAATATCGGACTGGAGAGACCGCTGGAACTGGTACCTGGTAAGAAATACAATATTAAAATGATCGTAGATGATACAATTGCTACAATCTATGTAGACGGTGTTGCATTAAATGCAAGAGCATATAAACGTCCGGGAGAAAGTCTGTCACTCTTTGCTTCTGAAGGAAGCCTGAAAGTAACTAACTGTAAGGTTACAACCGGATTAAAGAAATAGAGACAGACAGCAATTTAATCGATAAACCGCGGAGCAGTGATTCGGTGTAGAGTAACGTGACGAAGAAATTGCTGTAAATAAAAAAGTTGCTGTGCGTTTCAGTTATAGAAATGCACAGCAGCTTTTTTGCGTTAAGTCGATTGGAAACAACAGATTTAGGGGTTGCTTAATCTTCTAATTTAATCTTCTCCTTAAGAACCACACATCCTGCCATGTCTCCGATAACATTGACGCAGGTTGCGCCCATGTCGCAGAGTGTATTGATGCTGATGTAAACGCCCATAACTCCTGCAGGCAGACCTGCCATGGTTGCCAGGGCTGCGAAGGATGCGATGGCACCGCCAGGGATTCCCGGGGTTCCTACTGACAGGAGTACGTTTGCCAGAAGGATTATGATCATCATGGAAATGCTTACGTTAATTCCGCATGCATTGGCGAAGAACATGATCATGAATGACATCAGGATGGATACGGCATCCATGTTTACAGTAGCGCCAAGAGGAATGGCAATACTTGTGATCTTGTTGGATACGCCCATTTCGTCTTCCATACGCTGTTTACTGATCGGAATGGTCGCTGAACTGGAACAGGTTCCGAATGCGTTCAGAGCGGCAGGAAGCATTGCTTTGAAGAATTTCACAGGGCTTTCTTTGCCGATGAATTTCACGGAGCCGCCGTAAATGACCAGGGCAAATCCGAAGAATGCCACATACAGGATGATCAGCTGAGTTGCCAGTGGAATGATGGTTTCTGTACCGTTGGCTTCTACAACAGGAACGATAGTACAGAATACACCGATAGGTGTGAAGTACATAACTGTGCTGATGACTTTCAGACAGACTTCGTTACAGGAATCGATGACTTTCAGAAGTGCAGTACCCTTTTCGCCGATGGCGATAAGTGTGAAGCCTACGATGACTGCGAATACAAGTACCTGAAGCATATTTCCGTTTGCGAAAGCTGCAACCGGATTGGATGGGATTAAGTTTTTGATGGTGTCCAGAATGCTGGTCATCTCAGTTGCCTGAATGTCGGAAGTTGCCATCTCGAATTTAACACCCTCACCGAGATGGATCAGCCGCGGGATGATCAGTCCTGCCAGGCTGGCAAGTGCTGTGGTGCACAGGAAAAAGATCATGGCGCCGGCTGTGATCTTGCCGGTTGTGCGGGCATTACCGATGCTGGAGATACCCATGATAATGGAACAGAAGACCAGTGGAAAGATCATCATGTTCAGGGCATTCATGTAAATGCTTCCTATGAGGCTTGTGACGGTAAGAACCGGTTCGAAACGGTTTGCCAGAAACAGTCCGGTAATGATACCCAGGATCAGTCCGGTAAAGATTGCTGCGGTAATATGTTTTTTGTACCACGAATAGAATTTTTTCATTTGTTCCCTCCTCTTTATTTTCATTTCCTGTAGGCGTTTGCGAAACGCCACAAGCCGCATAAATACGGCATTTTTTGTTACCTATAAACAAATAACTCCTCACCGGATATGGTATAATAGAGTTGACTAAAAACTATAAACCTACATCCAAGAAAGGAGTTATTCTGATACTTATGATACCATATAAACAGCTTTCTTTGGCAGATATTTTTTCAGATTGCCATGAAAAATTTGAAAATGACAAACCTGCTTTTCTTTCTCTATTAGAAACCCATATCGATATTGATGAGTTAATTCCGATTTCTTTTAGAAATCATTTCTATGCATCGACGGGCAGAACCCGTAAATACCCTTTGCAAGCTTTTCTGTGGGCTTTGATTATTCAACGTATTTTCTCTATCCCTACGGATCAGCTTCTCCTGACTTTTCTCGCTTACTCAAAATCACTTCGGGAATTCTGTGGTTTTACTAAAGTCCCAGACGCTTCCAAAATCACCCGATTCAAACAGGATTTTTTAGATGACCTCCAGCTTGTTTTCGATAACCTTGTTGATGTTACCGAGCCTATCTGTCAGGCGATTGACTCTGCAAAAGCGGATATGACCATCTTTGATTCTTCCGGCATAGAAGCATTTGTTACCGAAAATAATCCCAAGTATGCTAACAGGATCATCAAACAGCTTAAGGCATACGCGAAAGCTCAGGGCTTTGATAAATCCTATGATCCTTATAAAGCTGCCTATGGTTCCATGCCTTCTCATGCTTCTGCTAATCCTGAGATTAAGCAGCTCTATATCAATGGGCATTTTTGCTATGTCTTCAAGTTCGGCATTGTCACTAACGGATTGGGCATCATCCGCCACATATCTTTTTATAACAAAAACTTTATGGCTTCACATCCTGATATCGTTGTCGAAAAGAAATCCGATTCCCCTGACGAAGATAAATGTGTTCATGATTCAAAGCTTTTAATCCCCACACTTAAGGACTTCTTTTCCAAGCATCCTTTGATTAATCCAAAAACCTTCCTGGGTGATGCTGCTTTCGATACCGCACAACTCTATAAGAGCCTTCTTACCGGTGACACTTTTGGTAATGACAAACATTTCTCGAAAGCTTATATTCCGCTGAATGCAAGATCCGGACTTGAAAATCTGGATTATTCCATCAATGAAGATGGTATTCCGTGTTGTCCCCATGATCCTTCTTTACAAATGAAGTACGAAGGCACTTCCAAACTTCACAGTGGAGTAACAAGATATAAATTTGTCTGTCCAAGAATGAAATGGATTTATGATAAATCAACTCAAAAATCCCATCGTCATTGTTTCTGTGACAACCCTTGTACTTCTTCTAAATGTGGGTGGATGGTCTACATCTACCCGGAAAAGGATCTTCGTGCTTATCCCGGAACGATCCGCGGCACCGAAAAATGGGATGATACCTATAAAATCAGGACTGTTGTCGAAAGAGATATCAACCACATCAAAGACAATCTCTGTCTTGCAGGACGCCGAACCCAAAATGAGAGGACTCTGCATGCTGATCTGATTCTTGCCGGGATCACACAACTTATTACTGTTGTTCTCGCAGATAAGATCAATCACCACGAATATATTCGAAGCATAAAACCACTCATAGCTTAGGACTTACCACTTTCATAAAGTCCATAGCTTATTAAAGTGCGCCTAACATGTGCGATTATCCATTTTTCATTCCACAAGTCGTGCTCTTCGCGAATTCTTCCTTGTTTTGGTTCAAGGTTACGAACGAGCACCGCGAGTTTCGCAATTACCTATTATTATATGGACTTATTCCGCAAATCCTTGCTGTTCCATTTCATGTTCTATTTTACCTTCATTTTCCTGACTTGCTGATACGAACAGGTGACGGAATACGAATCTGCAGAATGGTCCGACAACCAGGATCTGCAGTGGGTAGGCTATGATGAAGTTCAGGCAGATGGTCTGGAGCCAGATGAAGATGAGATTTGAAGTGATTCCTGAAGATTCGATGGTTCCAAGCAGGCTCATCAGCGGTACCATTGTGCAGACGGTGAAGGTCTGGATGCAGAGGATGATGAAGATCGGGCGGTCAGTTGGTTTGGCTACGCGGAACGCGAAATATTTGGATGTTTTGCTGGCGATGAAGAATGCGCAGAGGAATCCGATGAACCATTCCAGCGGAAAAGAATGCAGTGCGTGACTGAATGTAGCCGCCTGAAGTCCACCGGTGTGGATAGCGACGTTATAAACGCCCATGATAAAGATTATACAGCCGGATGTGATAAGGGTGAAAATAAATTCCTGAAATTTTGTTTTTGGCATAGTTAAGCCCTCCTCATAAAATAATAAAAAACTCCATATAAACGCAAAAATGCCGCCTACCCGTCTGACAATGGATAAGCGACATTTTTTGTCGTATTTATTCTATCAGTTATTGGGATTCTATGTCATGGGAATTTTGCACAAAATATAATCGTGAAATAATAGCTTTAGAGTCTTTTTGACAAAGGGATAGGAACGTTTATTCATGGATGAGGATAAAATAAAGTATAAATAGAAGTTACAAATTCACTTGACAACCGAATAATTTTCTGCGTATATTGTAAAAAAATGAGATATTCAGTGACTGAGAAGTCTGATTATGGTTACTGGTTATTGCGTTCTCAGTAACGGATTATGAAAAGCAGTCTGACATAACGAGCGACAAAAAGTCACAAGGATCAGCAGAAAGGGGCAAAAACTATGGATTTAAAGAACTACTCAACAGGGGTACAGCACATTGGAATTCCGACAAATGACATTGGTAAAACAGTAGAATTTTATCACAAATTAGGTTTTGAAACAGCATTTGAGACAGTAAATGAGGAAGCAAACGAGAAGGTTGTTTTCCTGAAACTGGGAACTCTGGTAGTGGAGACTTATGAGAACCATGCAGCGAAAATGGAGCATGGCGCGATCGATCATGTTGCACTTGACGTAAAAGATATTGAAGAGATTTTCCAGTATATCAATGAAGCTGGTTTAAATTCTACACAAGATACCATTCATTTCCTGCCATTCTGGGAAAATGGAGTGAAGTTCTTTACAATTGAAGGACCGAATAAGGAGAAGGTGGAATTTAGTCAGTATCTGTAAATAAAAAGGAAATAATCATTAAGGGTCGATACATTGACGGAAACAGTGTATCGGCTTTTTTGGTAATGTTGGATTAATAAGTGGGGGTGGTGCGAATGCGTAAAAAATATCATGAGCTGTCTTTGGCGAAAAAATTTTCTCTTACAAGTATTGGCTTCTTTTTTCTCACAATCCTTGTATTAACTGTATTGATTCAGTTTTTATACGAAAAATCAGTATTAAATATCACCAGCGAAAGCTATAAGGAAAAGTTTGAGATAGTGTCTGATAACAGTCAGAGTATATTAGAGAATTCGGGAAAGATAGCTAAGGTAATATTAACAGATGAAGCAATACAAAACTGGTTTTTACAGGATTCTGAGGAATCAGCAGATCAGTTAAAATATAAAATGCAGGTAGAGAAACGTCTGGATTATTTGGATGCATTGTATCCAGATAAACAGTATAGCAGTATTTCTGTTTTTGACTCATATGGACATATGGTAAATTCTAACAGTATTCGATCTGAGGCATCAAAATACGAACAGTTTTTTAACATAATAAAAGAGAATTATAACGTAAAATGGTTGGATTTATATGAAGTATCCCTGGGAGATTATGAGAAAAATGGAATTGGTTATATCAGATATTATAGAGATTACGATTCGGGACTTATTAAAGGATATGTTCTTATAGAATATCAGTCGCCACTTCTGATAAATAATTTTGCACATATCAGATATGGGGAGACAGGCAGTTATCTGATTGCTGATACAGATGGAAACAAAAAAATAGAAAATGATCAGGATGTATCAGGAAATATTTCGGAAGAAGAGTATTTTCAATGGGCTGAAGATAATAAAAAAGGAGGAAAAGTATTCAGGATTGACGGTAAAAGATATCTTGTGACAGCGTCAGTAATCCCTACACTGGATTGGCTTATGATTGGTCTGACACCAGTGAATGAACTTACAAAAGCCGGGAAAGCGATGACACAGATTATTTATGTAGTAGGAATTATTGCTGCTTTAATCAGCACATTTTTCAGCCTGAGGGTTTCTCACAGTGTAACAAAGCCTTTGATATATTTGACAGATACCATGAAAAAATTTGGAAAAGGAGATCTTTCTGTACGTGTTCCTGTATTGTATGAGGATGAAATTGGAATATTATCGGAAGAGTTTAATAAGATGTCTGAACAAATCAGGCAGCTGGTTGATCAGGTATATAGAGAGCAACGGGCAAAAAGAAAATCTGAGCTTGCAGCACTTCAGGCACAGATTAATCCACATTTCTTATATAATACATTGAATAGTGTAAGTTCGCTTATCAAAATGAATTGTCCGGATGAAGCATTTATCATGATTCAGGCGATTGGTACATTTTATAGAACTTCACTTAGCGATGGAAAAACATTAATACCGCTGGAACAGGAAATAACAAATATAGAGAATTATATAAAAATACAGAAAGTCAGATATGGAAATAAAATAGAATATGAGATTGATATAGAAAATGAAATTTTGCAGGAGTGGATTGTAAAACTGACACTTCAGCCATTGATAGAAAATTCTATATATCATGGTATAAAGGAAATGAGGGGAAAAGGAATTATCCGAATCAAAGGATGGAAAGAGAAGAATAAGGTTTTTATTCAGGTGTCAGATAATGGGCTTGGAATTCCAGAAGAAAAATTAGAAGAACTGTTTAGTAAAGATTACAGAGAAAAAGGCTCAGCATTTGGATTATTTAATATTCAACAAAGATTGCAGATTTATTTTGGAAAAGAATATGGTCTTACAGTAGAAAGTAAACTGAGTCAGGGAACGAAGGCAACAGTGTGCATTCCTGTAGATTTTAAGAGAGAAGAGGATAGAAAATGCGGGTATTCCTTGTAGATGATGAATTTTTGCAGAGAGCGTTAGTGAAAAAAACAGTTGACTGGAATAGTCTGGGTATGGAAATATGCGGAGAAGCAGAAGACGGAGAAGAAGCATTAAAGAAAATTTTGGAAGAAAAGCCGGATATTTTAATTATGGATATTAATATTCCATATATGAATGGAATTGAAGTATCTAAAAAAGTAAAGGTTATTTTTCCAGAAATACAAGTAATTATATTGACCGCTTATGGTGAATTTGAATATGCAAGGGAGGCACTTTCTTTTGGAGCAGTCAGTTTTGTGCTGAAACCGTTGGACCCTGAAGAATTAACAAAAGAGCTTCAGAAGTGTAAAGAAAAACTGGAACATATTTATAGACAGAAATCTTCTGTAAAGAAAATGCAAAAGGATCAGTTTCTTTTAGAACAGCTTTCAGGTATGGTACCTTCTGAAAATCAGCAGAGTAAATGGGAGGAAATGAAGATTCCGTTTGATAAACCATTATCAGTGGCCTTGATTAGACCTGAAAATAAACAACAGAATAACAAAATGGCAGAAGAAATGGAAGAAATAATCCAGGATTATTTTCCGGTATATGAAATGATTTCTATGAACCAAGGATATGCTTTTATTCTATTTGGAGAAGAGAATATGGAATATCAGATTCAGCTTCTCTGTACTTATATGCAGGAAATTATGAATAGTAAAAGGAACTGGAATGGAGGAATCAGCAGGGTATTTTCAGACATCAGAGAATTGAAAGCGGCCTATCAGGAGGCATATTCTGCAGCCAGAAAAGGAAAAACAGAACAGAAAATTCTGATTTACGAGCCAGTAGATATGTTTCAATTTATACGATCATCGTTATATGATTCGGAAGTATTTTTGTATTATATCAGAAAAAATGAATATGAAATGCTTACAAAAGAGATAGGTGAAATGTTTATTCAAATGGAAGAACAGAATGTCCTTTCTGACACAGCAGTATATATATCTACGGATATTCTGATCCATATTTGTCTGTATATGTCTGAACTGGGAGTTGATTTTTCTTTAGTTGTGGA
This sequence comes from Blautia wexlerae DSM 19850, assembly GCF_025148125.1. Classification (NCBI taxonomy): domain Bacteria; kingdom Bacillati; phylum Bacillota; class Clostridia; order Lachnospirales; family Lachnospiraceae; genus Blautia; species Blautia wexlerae. Next base: position 4,151,912 of record NZ_CP102267.1, on the reverse strand, counting down.
AAAAGAACAGAGACAATTAACAGGATTGCAGAATAATGGTGGAATTGAAGAAATTAGAAGTGTATTAATGTGTATATTGGAAAAATGCCGCATATGTGCAGCAGAAAATAAACTTCCTGCAACAAAGAAAAAAGTAAATGATGCAGCAGATTTTATTGATAGTAATTATAGTAGGATTGATATGAGCTTGAATCTGGTAGCAGATACAATTGGGGTGAATGCGAGTTATCTAAGTAATATATTTAAAAAAGAAAAAGGATGTTCATTAAGTAAGTATTTGACTCAGACACGTCTGGAACAGGCAAAGAAATATCTTACAGAGTATCCGGATAAAACACTTATAGAAATTGCAGAGTCAATAGGATACAGTGACGTTTATTATTTTAGCAAGAATTTTAAAAAGTATTATGGTATTTCTCCGTCTAAGTACCAGGAAGAGAGAAAAATGTAATTATCCAAAATATTTCCCAGACGTCCAAAGAATCTACATTCACGTAATAGCACAAAAATGGTAATCTTGTCTCATCAAAAGACAGGAGGTAAAAGGAAATGGCTGAAAAGGAAATTCCATTTCGACAAATTCATCTGGATTTTCACACCAGTGAAGCCATTGAGGGGGTCTGCTCAGAATTTGATGCGGAAGAGTTTGCCCAGACTCTTGCGGATGCGCACGTGAATTCTATTACTTTGTTTTCTTGTGGACATCACGGAAATTTATATTATGATTCCAAAATGTTTCCGGAAATGGTCCATCCTCATCTGGCACACAGAGATTTGTTGAGAGAACAGGCTGAAGCCTGCAGAAAACGAGGAATACAGGTAAACCTTTATACAACCATTCGCTGGAACAAGAGAATCGCAGATATGCATCCGGAATGGATCTGTATTGATGAAAACGGAGCACTTCAGGACTATAAGGGAAAGGGGTATTTTGAGGCTGGTTTTTATAAAAACCTTTGTGTAAATACACCGTATCGTGATTTCCTGAAAAAGCAGTTCGGAGAAGTTCTGGAAACGATTCCGGGAGATGGAGTATGGTATGATGCAGCTTTTATGAATGAATGCTGCTGTCCATCCTGCCAGAAACTTATGCGGGAAAAAGGTCTGAATCCTGCAAAAAAGGAAGACCGTCAGGAATTTGCAAGGTGGACTTATTATGATATGGTCGAAGATCTGACCGCATTTGCAAAAAAATATAATCCAGATTTTCATGTCTGCTATAACAAAGGACATGTTGGATATCTCGATAAACCAGTGATAAAGGATTATTCGTATTTTTCTTTTGAATCTCTTCCGGGAGTAGAATGGGGATATCTTGATTTTCCTGTTTCTGCTAAATATATGAGGAATTTTGGAAAAGAGTGTCTTGGACTGACAAGCAGATTCCACACAGAATGGGGCGATTTTCATGCATTTCGTAATGAGGCAGCTATGGAATATGAAGTATTTTCCATGCTTTCCCATGGATGCAAATGTACGATTGGTGACCAGATGGATTACTGGGGAAAATTGAATAAGGATATGTATCAGCAGATCGGAAGGGTTTATAAATCTGTAGAAGAAAAAGAACCCTGGTGTGAGAATGCAAAACCAGTATCTGAAATTGGTGTTTTTACAGCAGAAGAATTTTATGCTACAGGCGTAGCAGGACAGATTCCAGGTGCATCTGAAGGTGTGGCAAGACTTCTGATGGAATATGGATATCAGTTTGATTTTATTGACAGTACTTCTGATTTTGGAAAATACAGGTTGTTAATTTTACCGGATGTAATTCCTGTAGATGAAATATTAGGCCGGAAACTGAGTGCTTATATAAATGCAGGAGGCAAATTACTGGCAAGTTATCAGTCTGGTCTTGACAAAGATCACCAGAAATTTATGATCTCAGAACTGGCAGTAAAATATCTTGGAGATGCACCATATAGTCCGGATTTTATATGGCCGAAAGAACATCTGGCAAAGGGTCTTGCAGATGCAGAACATGTAATGTATGACAAAGGAACACTTGTAGAAGCGACAGATGAGGCTCAGTTTGTCCAGAAAGTAATCCCGCCGGTATTTAATCGTACATATGAACATTTTTGTTCTCATCTTCATTCTCCATCAGGAAGAAAAGAAGTATATCCTGGTATTGTGGAAACAGAAAATACAGCGTATTTTATTCATCCGATTTTTACAACATATCAGAACTGGGCACCTGCATGGTATAAAAAGATCCTGAGAAATGAATTAGACAGAATGCTTCCGAATCCGCTGATTCAGCATAATGGACCATCAACAACACAAGTTACAGTGTTAGATCAGGAACAAGAGAACAGAAGAATTGTACATGTACTTCATTATGTACCGGTGAAGAAATGTAAAAATCTTGAGATTGTTGATGATATTATTCCTTTATATAATCTTAAGATTACTATGACAGAAGAACGTGAAGTAGAGAAAATTTATACAATACCCGATAAACAGGAAGTTCCATTTGTACAGGATGGAAAAAAACTTGAATTTACTCTAAAAGAGATTAAGGGACATCAGATGACTGCTGTTTGTTACAAAAATTAGTAAGGAAAAGAGGAGGTTTTTATATGAAGACAGGGAAAAAAGTTTTAGGGGCTGTATTAGCGGCAGCAATGGCATTATCATCTATTACACCGGTATTTGCAGCAGATAAAGTTAAGATTACATTTATGAGCCGTGACAGTGGTGATACACCTATGGCAAAGGTTTATGAAGACCAGATTGCAGCATTTATGGAAGAAAATCCTGATATTGAAGTTCAGAACGATTCTGTTTATGAGGAATCTGCTTATAACAATAAACTGAAAGTTGCATTATCTACAGGAGAAACACCAAATATCTTTTATTATCCGGCAATTGCCGGCCTGAAAGAATGGGCACAGAATGGAGTTCTGTTGGATCTGACAGATTCACTTAACGAAGATGAAGAATGGAAGAACACGTTCCTGGATGGAGCATTAGATACATATGATCTGAGTGCTTATGGAGTGGATGGAATCTATGCATTGCCAAATGAACTGAATGTGGATGCTATTTTCTACAATAAGGCTTTATTTGAAAAAGCCGGTATTGAGAAAACTCCAGAAACAATGGATGAACTGTATGAGGATATTGATAAGCTGGTTGCTGCCGGAATTACTCCGTTTGGAGTAGGCGGAAAGAATACCTGGGTTATGGGACATATCTTTAATAATATTCTTGCTAAAAGAATCGGAAGAGATGGCATTATAAAATTGGGTACTGGCGAGAAAAAATGGACGGATGATGATGTAGTAGAATGCCTGCAGATTACAAAAGATTTAAAAGATAAAGGTGCTTTTGCAGAGGGATTTGAAGGAATGGATTATAATACTCAGATGAATCAGTTCCTCACCGGAGAAGTAGCAATGATTTCTCACAGCAGCCCTATCATTCCTGAAATGTTTAATTCTGAATCAGAAATTTTGGATGATATTTCATTCTTTGCATTCCCATACTTTGAAGATAAACCAGAGTATAAAGATACACATGTAGTATATACTTCCGGATGGATGCTTTCAGGAACTATGAGTGATGAGGAAAAAGAGGCAACTCTAAAACTGGTGAAATATATGACATCTAAAGAGTCTATTCAGGAACGTATGAATGCAGCGATGAGAGTTGCTCCATATAAAGATATTGATGCACCGGAAGACGCACCGCAGATTTTCAAAGATATGGTTGAATATACAGGTACTATTACAGATTCTGTAGGAGAATATTTTGACTATGATACCTGCTCTACATTAGTAGATACTTCAAGAAATGGAATTTTGAACATGATGCTGTCTGATTCCGCTGAGAATACAGCACAGACTATTCAGGCAGATATTGATGCAAACCGTCCACAGAGCTGACAGATAAAGCAAAAGGAAGGGGGGAGAGCACCCTTCCTTTTGTTTACTCAAAAATAGAAAAGAGGAGGGGTTATTTTGGAAAAAATAAGGAAAAATAAGAAAGTTATTGCGGTATTTTTGATACCTGCAGTATTGATCTATCTTTGTTTTGAATTGATACCTGTAGTTATGTCTGTCTATTTTTCATTTAATGACTGGCCTGGGCTTCAGGCGGTGCCGCTTAAATTTGTAGGATTTAAGAATTATAGTAATCTGTTCCATAATGCAGTTTTTCTTAAGTCGTTGCAGAATGTTCTTATTTACGTTGTTGTAAGTGTTATTTTGCAGGTTCCTATTGGATTTGGACTTGGATTACTGATCCATCATTTCAAAAAAGGACAGAGATTTTTTAAAGCTGCATTTTTTATTCCTATGATTTTATCAGTGACAGCAGTAGCATTGTTATGGAATTTTATTTATTTTCCTACTGACAAGGGAATTCTGAATAGTCTTCTTATTAAAATTGGACTTGGAAATTATATTCAGCAGTGGCTGGTTAATCCTAAAACTTCTTTGATATGTCTGATTGTTGTCAGTACATGGACCAGTGTAGGATATTATATGATCATTTGTTTGGCTGGTCTTACTTCTATACCGGATTCTGTTTTGGAAGCAGGAGAATTAGATGGAGCAACTGGCTGGAAAAAGATTTGGAATCTTTATATTCCAATGCTTTGGGAACCATTAAAAATGTCTACGATCATGGTAATCACTGGAGTATTAAAGATTTTTGATACTGTATACATTCTGACACCTACAGGAGGAACCAGTAACTGTACTATTGTACCAGCACTTTTAATGTATAATGAAGCTTATAGATATGGTCATTATGGAACTGGAAGTGCGATTGCTACGGTCATCTTTGTATTAAGTGCTGCTGTTTCTATTTTTAGTTTGAAACTTATGAATCAGAAAGAATCCATAGAATATTAGGGGGGATAGATCATGAAAACAAAAAAACATTCCGCAGGGTATTATATAGGATTTCTGATATTTATTATAGTTGCTTTGATCAATATTTATCCGATGGTATTTTCAATCTTCTGTTCTTTTAAAGGAAATTTGGAAATATTTTCATCATTTACTGCTTTACCTAAGAAATTACGGATAGAAAATTATTTAACTGCATGGAATGTGGGAAATATAGGAAGATATTTTTTGAATACAATTATTCTTGCAGTTGGAACTCTTGCGATATCAGGTCTTTTTGGAGCAATGGCATCGTATGTTCTGGCAAAATTTAAGTTTCGCGGAAAATCAAAAATATATTTACTGTTTATTTCAGGAATGATGATTCCTATTCAGGCGGTATTAATTCCGTTGTCTTATATTTTTGGAAAACTTGGAATTATGAATAATTATCCGGTATTGATTTTGCTTTATGCGGCGTTTTGTTTTCCAATGACAATTTTGATTCTTACTGGATTTATGAATGGAATTCCGACAGAATTAGAAGAAGCGATGGTAATTGATGGAGCAAATATTTATCAAGTATTTTTTAAGATGATTTTGCCACTGTCAGTTCCGGGAATTGTAAGTGTTTCAATTTTTAATTTTATACAGGTATGGAATAACCTGTTGTTTCCTCTTATTTTTATTTCTGATAAAGATAAAGGTACTATTTCTATGGGACTTCTTGCATTTTTTGGAGAATACAGTACAGATTATAGTTCCAGCATGGCAGGAATTTGTCTTACAACCATTCCGGTAATTATTGCGTATATTTTCTTCCAGGAAAAAATAGAGAATGGTTTAATGAGCGGAGCTGTTAAAGGGTGATAAAAAAGTTGTTGTACTTTTCATTTCCAATATGAAAAGATACAACAACTTTTTTGTATTCCTTATGTATTAATCCTCAAGCTTAATTTTCTCTTTCAGAACTACACAGCCTGCCATATCGCCAATAACGTTAACGCAGGTAGCACCCATATCGCAGAGTGTATTGATACTGATATAAACACCCATAACACCTGCCGGCAGGCCTGCCATAGTTGCGAGGGCTGCGAAGGATGCGATGGCACCGCCCGGGATTCCCGGGGTTCCTACTGACAGGAGTACGTTTGCCAGAAGGATTATGATCATCATGGAAATTCTTACGTTAATTCCGCATGCATTGGCGAAGAACATGATCATGAATGACATTAGGATGGATACGGCATCCATGTTTACAGTAGCGCCAAGAGGAATGGCAATACTTGTGATCTTGTTGGATACGCCCATTTCGTCTTCCATACGCTGTTTACTGATCGGAATGGTCGCTGAACTGGAACAGGTTCCGAATGCGTTCAGAGCTGCAGGAAGCATTGCTTTGAAGAATTTCACAGGGCTTTCTTTGCCGATGAATTTCACGGAGCCGCCGTAAATGACCAGGGCAAATCCGAAGAATGCCACATACAGGATGATCAGCTGAGTTGCCAGTGAAATGATGGTTTCTGTACCGTTGGCTTCTACAACAGGAACGATAGTACAGAATACACCGATAGGTGTGAAGTACATAACTGTGCTGATGACTTTCAGACAGACTTCGTTACAGGAATTGATGACTTTCAGAAGTGCAGTACCCTTTTCGCCGATGGCGATAAGTGTGAAGCCTACGATGACTGCGAATACAAGTACCTGAAGCATATTTCCGTTTGCGAAAGCTGCAACCGGATTGGATGGGACTAAGTTTTTGATGGTGTCCAGAATGCTGGTCATCTCAGTTGCCTGGATGTCGGAAGTTGCCATCTCGAATTTAACACCCTCACCGAGATGGATCAGTCGCGGGATGATCAGTCCTGCCAGGCTGGCAAGTGCTGTGGTGCACAGGAAAAAGATCATGGCACCGGCTGTGATCTTGCCGGTTGTGCGGGCATTACCGATGCTGGAGATACCCATGATAATGGAACAGAAGACCAGTGGAAAGATCATCATGTTCAGGGCATTCATGTAAATGCTTCCGATAAGGCTTGTGACGGTAAGAACCGGTTCGAACCGGTTTGCCAGAAACAGACCGGTAATGATACCCAGGATCAGTCCGGTAAAGATTGCTGCGGTAATATGTTTTTTATACCACGAATAGAATTTTTTCATTTGTTCCCTCCTCTTTATTTTCGCTTCCTGATATGGAAAAATAACACGACAATACTTTACCACAATAATGTGTGAATTACAATATTTCCCGCTGTTTTCTTATTTGAGTGGGAGTGTTTCCGAAATGCTCAAGGAACATCCTGCGAAATAGTTTGTAATTGATAAAGCCATGCCGCTTCAAATTGTAACACAGAAAAACAGGCATCGATGAAACAGATATCGAAGCCTGTTTTTTTGCGTTGCCGGAAATTATTTTATAATATTCCTGTGACATAAAAAGTCCTATGCAGGCTATTATGATTGTCAGGTGCGGGTGAAGAGGGTATAATAGTTGTAATTATTTAACCAAATCAAGGAAAACCCTGCTTCAATTGTAAAGAGCAATAAGTAGTAGGTGGGGACTTACTTGTATCAGAAGGAGTGTTTATATGAAACCAACTATTTTATTAATAAATTTTCAGGATCAGCAGAAGCTTCGCAAGTTAAAGATGGCATTACTGCCTTTTAAGATTCGTTTAAAAACTGTAGAAACTCAGGACTATAGTCAGCCAATCGGATATCTGGCAGGAGTGAAAGAGATTTCTCAGGTACAGATTCCATCAGCGCTGATCCCTCAGGAGCAGATGGAGAAGGAAATGCTGATTCTTGCAGGAATCACGGGGAATCTGTTTGACCAGGTGCTCTATACCTTGCGGAAAGCAGGTACACCTGTGGATTACAAGGCGGTTCTGACGGAGCATAATCAGAACTGGAACTGTATGCAGCTTTATAAAGAACTGGAGAAAGAACATAATATGTATCACCCGTCTTAAATAATAGAAATAGTTGGAGGTTTTGGCTATGAAGGTTGTAGTTGCAGTTGATTCATTTAAGGGAAGTATGACTTCCATGGAAGCAGGAATGGCTGTCAAAGCAGGTATTCTTGCAGCAAAAAAGGACGCAGAAGTGATCGTAAAACCTCTGGCTGACGGTGGAGAGGGAACTACGGATGCGCTGATCGAAGGTCTGAAGGGAGAACGTGTGGATGTGACAGTTACAGGTCCTTATCATGAGCCGGTTCAGGCATATTATGGATATCTCAGGGAAAGTAATACCGCAGTCATGGAAATGGCAACAGCAGCAGGTATCACACTTTCAGATAAGAAGGAGCCTATGACCGCTACCACCTATGGAGTGGGAGAACTGATCTTTCATGCAATCGGCAGAGGTATCCGCAACTTCATTATCGGTATTGGCGGAAGCGCCACTAATGACGGTGGAGTGGGAATGCTGAGAGCCTTTGGATATAAATTTCTGGATGAAAAGGGAGAAGATGTAGGGGAAGGTGGACAGGCACTTGCAAGGATTGCATCTGTAGAAATTTCAGACAAGAAGGAACTTCTTTCCCAGTGTAATTTCAGGATTGCCTGTGATGTGACCAATCCTCTCTGCGGTTCTCAGGGAGCTACATATATCTATGGACCGCAGAAGGGAGTTACCCCCGATATCCTTCCGGTTCTGGATGCAGGCATGAAAAACTATGCAGAGGTTACTGCCAAAGTGATTGGTAAAGATAACCAGAATGCAGCTGGTGCAGGTGCGGCAGGCGGACTTGGATTTGCATTTCTGAATTATCTGGATGGAAAGCTGACACCGGGAATACAGCTTATTCTGGATGCTGTCCATATAGAGGATGAGATGAAGGATGCAGATGTGGTTGTGACAGGGGAAGGTCGTCTGGATCATCAGACTGCCATGGGAAAAGCCCCGGTGGGCGTTGCGAAGCTTGGCAGGAAATATGGCGCAAAAATCATTGCATTTGCAGGAAGTGTTACGAAGGAGGCAGTTGCCTGCAATGAAGCAGGAATAGATGCTTTCTTTCCAATTGTACGCGGAATTTCCACGCTGGAAGAAGCAATGGATCCGGACACTGCAAAAGCAAATATGGCTGCAACTGCAGAGCAGGTATTCAGACTGTTGTAATTATTTTTTATAAAAAATCTTCTGAAGCAGATAGGAAATCGATTTGATATGTCTGCACAGGAGATTTTTGTTTGCAGAAATTGCAATGTTGAGAAACTTCAGATGATATAGTAAAATTATTACAGCCAGAGAAAATACTTTGAAAAAAGTTGATTAAAAGATCTAAGGATATGTAAGGGAGAGACAACATGACACTAACACAGATGAATTATATCATCACAATTTCCGAAACTGGTTCATTAAATAAAGCTGCGGAGGCGTTGTATATTTCCCAGCCTTCTCTGACCAATGCAGTGAAGGAGCTTGAGAAGGAGCTTGGAATCATTATATTCAACCGTAGCGGTCGTGGTGTGACACTGACCAATGACGGGACAGAATTTCTGATGTATGCCCGTCAGATATACGGACAGTATGAAAGTGTGGTTGAGAAATACAGTGAGGGTGGTTCCTATAAGAAGAAATTTGGCGTTTCCACCCAGCATTATTCTTTTGCAGTGAAAGCATTCGTGGATATGGTGCAGAAGTTTGATGTGTCGGAATATGAATTTGCCATCAGGGAGACAAAGACTGCAGATGTGATCAGTGACGTCAGCACCATGAAAAGCGAGGTGGGAGTACTTTATCTCAGTGATTTCAACAGAAAGGCACTGCTAAAGCTTCTCCACTCTGCGAATCTGGAGTTTCATCATTTGATTGACTGTCAGGCATATGTATATTTGTGGAAAAATCATCCACTGGCAAATGAGAAATCCATCAGCTACAGCCAGCTGGCTAAATACCCCTGCTTGTCCTTCGAACAGGGAGATAAGAGCAGTTTTTATCTGTCAGAGGAGATTCTGTCTACCAATGAATATTCCAGAACAGTTAAGGCTTCAGACCGGGCGACTATGCTGAATCTGATGGTAGGACTCAATGGCTACACCCTGTGTTCCGGAATCATCTGCGAGGAGCTGAATGGCAGTGACTATCTGGCAATTCCCTTCGAAGGGGATGAGCAGAACCAGAACAGCGACATGGAGATTGGCTATATTACCAGAAAGAATTCAATCCTCAGTAAGGTGGGGAATCTGTATGTCTCTTCATTGAAGAAATACCTAGAGCAGAATACTGTTTCTGTGGAGTAATATAACCTGTATATAATCTCACATATCTTTCCGTATATTCTGCTTCCTGTATTTCTGCGGGCTGCAGCCCTTTACTCTGGAGAATACCTTGGCATAGTAGTTGGAGTCTGTGAAGCCGGATTTCTGGGCGACTTCCATGATGCTGTCGTCGGAGCTGAGGAGAAATTCAAGGCTCCGTTCCACCCGGTATTCCTGCAGAAATGTAAACAGGGATACGTTCATGTATCTCTTGAATAACCGGCTGCATTCGCTCTCGCAGAGGTGGATTTCCTCTGCGATATCTTTCATCTGGATTTTGTTCATGTAATTGTGTTCCAGATAATCCATGATTTCACGCATACGGTTGCGTTCCAGTTTGCTGTGTTCCGTATAGGGGAGGTTCTCCGGAAGATTCTGCAGCATACAGCGCCACAGCTTTTGCAGAGTTCCGGTGATATCCAGTTCGTAAAATTCCTTTTTCTCTTCATACAGAGTTATGATTTCTCTCACATATTCGGAAAAAATTTCATGCCAGGGCTGCGAATAGTCAATGTAGACTGCAGGAAGGGAGAAATTGTGTAAAAATGGCTCCACATATTTCCTGCGCAGGATACTTCCGTAGGAACCATAGATAATCTTTGGCAGAAAAGTGATGGAGACATATTTGCCGTCTTTCATATCTTCCATGAAGCCTGCGTGGAGTACATTGGCATTTCCCAGAAGGATATCTCCTGCTTTCATGTGGTAGGTACACTGGTTTACTTTATAGAGAATCTGTCCATCCAGGACAAGGGTGATTTCTATCTCAGGATGCCAGTGCCAGAGAAAGGAGCCGGATTTGTAGCCGGAAAGTTTCTCATAGCTTACCAGCAGCGGAAATTCATCACTGCCATGTTTCTTCAGTTCTTTCTGTGAGCCGTCGGTTATGATCTCTGCCATTATATATGCGTCCTCCATTGAGAATATATGATGATCTTTAATTATCCTATCTTATAGCAATTCCGGAAAATATTGCAGACAACCTGCTGCATCAGAGAAAGACCGTTATGCGGAATTGCTGTTGATGACTTATATAATATATTGTACACTTATATAGATATAAACGCAAGATTTTACTATTTTCCCCTTAGATTATCAAGGAATTTTATGACACAGCAGGGTATACTTTAATTCAAGAGTGTAGCTGATAAGGCTGCTCCCAAACTTTCATACACATATTCCCGTCTGCCGCTGGTTTTCACACCTGCACTGCCACTGTAAACCGTGAAAATTGTCAGTACATAGTACTCATAAAACTATGTATCAGCGGTCAGACCGGAAAAATGAACGGAGGATTTTTACAATGAATATTCCAAATAAAAATGAATTGACACGTATTTACGGCGAAGCAGAGAAATCAGCAGCACGTTTTCAGGCTGTAGCTGATCATTTCGCAGAAATTTACCATCATGATATAGCAGAATTTTTTACAGCACCGGGAAGAACAGAGATCATCGGAAACCATACAGATCATAATGGCGGTCGCGTAATCGCAGGCAGTATTGACATGGATACCATCGGTGCAGCTTACCCGAACAACAGCAGTGTTATCCGTATCACAAGTGAAGGATATGATAAGGAAGTTGTCGTAGACATCAATGATCTTGCCAGCGTACCGAAGGCTCAGGGAACCGTATCTCTGGTAGCAGGTATGGTGGAAGCTATTCAGAAATTCGGTTTTAAAGTAGCCGGTTTTGATGCTTATGTGACCACAAATGTAATCCGCGCAGCAGGTGTAAGCTCTTCTGCATCTTTCGAAATGCTGGTATGTTCCATCATTAATTATTTCTTTAATGATGGTGCAATGACATACATCAACTATGCAAAAGCAGGACAGTATGCTGAGAATGTTTACTGGCTGAAGGCTTCCGGATTAATGGATCAGCTTGCATGTGCAGTTGGCGGACCGATCCTTCTGGACTTCTCAGACAGAGAGAATCCAAAATATGAGAAAGTAAACTTCTCTTTCCATGATTATGATCATCATCTTGTAATCGTTAATACAGGAAAAGGTCATGCTGATTTAAGTGAAGAATACTCTGAGATCCCTATGGAAATGAAAGAAGCAGCCAAGGCAGCAGGAGCAGAGCTTCTCTGTGAGACAACTCTTGACAAAGTGCTTGCAAATATGGATAAGATCGATAATGACAGAGCAATCTTAAGAGCGATTCATTTCTTCAAAGAGAACGAACGTGTAGAGAGAGCTGCAAAAGCAGTTGAAGAGAAAGATGGTGAGACTGTACTGAAGCTACTCAGTGAATCAGGAAAATCTTCCTGGGAATTACTTCAGAACTGCTATCCGATCAAAGCATATACAGAGCAGAAGATTTCTGTTGCGCTTGCTCTTACAGATCTCTTCCTTGAGAAACTGGGCAAAGGTATCTGCCGTATCCATGGAGGCGGATTTGCCGGTGTTATCATGTGCGTAGTGCCGGAAGAAGAAACAGAGAACTATGTTTCCTATATTTCTGAATTTGCCGGAAAAGAGAACGTATATCCAATGAATATCCGCGCAGTAGGTGCAGTACATATTGAAAAGTAAATATGCCGTAAAAGGTGTTACTGAACATAAAATTATGAGCAGCCAGCGAAGCGGATTGTGAATATCTGTTTGACAAATATTGAGTTAAATGTTATCAGGAAAAACAGGCAGCAGTAAGGTGGATTGGATTGACATACACTTTACTGCTGTTTTTTTGATGGAAGTTTCCTGTTTTGCTTTTCAATGCAAAATTCCTGTATTATAATTGTGATAATGTATAATTATGATAAGGATATATGGTGATTTTTTGTAGATAATGCATTTTGTATCTGTTTATCAGAATGTGAAATTTACAGGAATTGCTACAGAATTATCAGGTATCTAACCGAATAAACTGCGGAGCAGTTATTCGATGTAGAGCCGCATAACAAAGCGGATGATTTTTATCCGCTTGACATGAGGGGGAAGGAATAATGAAAAAAAGGTGGACAATGCGGAGGGCACTGCTTGTTCTGTGCATTGCAAGTGTAGTGTTCGCACTTCTTCTGCAGACATTTCTGTTTCATCAGTCTCTGCGCAGATAGATTCGGGCAGAAAGCATTTCAGATCATGAGATTTCTCTGAATAAAATGCAGACAGATTTGTCTAATTTTATCCACACAATACACTTGGACCTGACTACGAGAGTAAATTTAGTCCAAAACCTTTTGAAGACTAAAGAACTTCCAGTTGGATTCAAAAAGAAACTTAATGAATTTGCTGCTCTTTTATCGATCACACGTTCCAATGTTCACCTTGTGACCGTGAAAAAGCAAAAATACTACGTGTATCGATATGAGGGAAAACTCAATGGTATTGAAAATGCCGTAGTTCTTTTATGTTATCCGGAAAAAGCATTTGGAAATCCCAAAGCACTACAGGCCTTTCTCAGCACAGACGTCTCACTGTCAGTGGACGAAACACTGTCTTATTATGCTGGCCGGTGGCCGATATATTTTTTCGCCAGTGTAAGAATAAACTGGCACTGGACAGCTACCAGATACGTTCTGCGCAGGGGATCCGAAGATATTGGCTGCTCATGTCAATGGCACCTTGTATGTGTGTGGCAGGGACCGGTGAATTCTGTTCTTTTGAAAAAGGCTACCACCGAATTGGAAGCATTATCCAGACAGAAAAGTATCAGTATCTCTTCCGATGTGCAAAAGAAAGTAATGATTTTGATGCATTTATGAAGTTAGCGGGATAATGTTGTGCAATTTTTATAAAGTTTTGTCGAAAAGTTCTTCTTGCTGAACCTATCTTTCTGCGGTATACTAAGCCCGAAGAGTTCTTCTGCTTCGGAAAGGACAGAAGAATGGAAACTAGAAAATTCAAAGATCTGACAATACGGGATGCGTTTATGTTTGCAGCAGTGATGTCTGATCCGGAAATCTGTCGAAGAGTGCTGGAACTGGCATTGGGAATTCCGATTTCGGAAGTACACATTCAGACAGAGAAAACCATGGCATATCATTCAGAATATCATGGGGTTCGTCTGGATGTTTATGCTGCAGATGCTGACAGAACACGTTTCAATGTGGAGATGCAGGTTACTTTACAGAGATTTCTTCCGAAAAGAAGTCGATATTATCATGACCAGATAGACATGGATGCATTACTTGCGGGTGATTCCTATGAGAATCTTCCGGATACTTATGTTATTTTTATCTGTGATTTTGATCCATTCGGTGATGGATTGTATCGTTATTCAACAGGTATGGTCTGTGAAGAAACGGGAAAATCTGTAAGTGATGGTGTGAAAACTATTTATCTCAATGCACATGGAAGGAACAGAGAGGATATTCCAGAAGAATTACTGCAGTTTCTGGATTATGTAAAAAATACCGGGCGAACAGAAGGGATTTCAACGACAGATTCATTTGTCAGACATCTGCAGGACAGTATTGATAAGATCAAGCAGAATCGTGGGATGGAGGAAAGATATATGCTGTTAGAGGAAATGATGAGGAATGAAAAACGGGAAGGAAATACAGAAGGAAAACAGGAATTTCTTCTTACTGCGCTTGAATTCAAATTTTCAGTTCCGTCTGAGTTAAAAGAGAAAATCATGTCCGAAACAGATATTGAAAAACTTAACCTGTGGTTCCAGCTTTCGCTTAAAGTGTCTTCTCTTGAAGAGTTTGAACAAAATATGTGAAGGTTCTGAAGTATTTCTTAAAACCGGTAGTTATTTTTACCGGAAAATTTGCACGTATCTATAAATTCTAAGCCCATATCGGGCAATCTATCAGAAACTTGTTATTATTAATGTAGTGGGAAACAGAAGGACTCTTTTGCTATAAGTCAGGCAGATATTCATAATCTCCGCAGGGGAGAAAAAGTCGCAGAAATCTAAGGAATGTGCATGATCTAACTTTACGGTAAAATGGTTTCATGTTATCATTATTTTATGGAATTGCTATAAGAAAAAACGCGCAGAAAGTTGTTGCCTGACTCAGAGAGCGGTATACGGAAGATACCCATTAACAGAGTAAATACAGGAAAAAGAACGGGAGAGGATTTCAAATGATAGATGTACACAAGATAAGTACAAACTGTACAAGAAATGAATTTGTAGGAACCGCAGTTCTGGATACGATCGGGCTTGTGATTTCAGGGATTGATGATACTTTGCTGGAGACTATGAACGTAGGAATGAAGTATCGCTGTCTGGGATTGTTCAGCTCCCGTACAGGTGCTGCAGGGCAGATCACTGCTATCGATGATGCGGTGAAAGCAACCAACACAGAGGTTCTTTCCATAGAATTGCCGAGGGATACCAAGGGATGGGGTGGTCATGGAAACTATATTGTTCTTGGGGGAACTGATGTCTCGGATGTTCGCCATGCCATATCTATGGCTTTGGAACTTACGAATAAATATGCAGGTGAACTCTATATCAGCGAGAGTGGACATCTGGAATTTGCCTATTCAGCCAGTGCAGGACAGGCTCTGAATAAAGCATTCGGAGTACCGGTTGGAGAAGCCTTTGGGTTTATGGCGGGTTCTCCGGCTGCAATAGGGCTTGTGATGGCAGATACTGCGATGAAATCAGCGCCTCTTTCCATTGCGAAATATATGACGCCGAATAAGGGAACCAGCCATTCCAATGAAG
Organism: Blautia wexlerae DSM 19850; assembly: GCF_025148125.1. NCBI lineage: Bacteria > Bacillati > Bacillota > Clostridia > Lachnospirales > Lachnospiraceae > Blautia > Blautia wexlerae. The sequence goes on along the minus strand of NZ_CP102267.1, from coordinate 4,136,171 downwards.
TGATCCTGGCAGTTTCCGGAGATGCCAGTGCTGCTAAGACAGCGGTATTAAATGCCAGACAGACAGGTCTGGAGCTTCTGATCGGAATGGGCAGTTATCCGGAGATACCGGGGATCCCGTATTTGTAGAGATAAACTTTGTTCGTTACTGTTCACTCCCAATGTCATTAACTTAAGCAATTTGCTAATACTGCATTGATGAAAATATCAGCAGAAGGATTTGATTATGATAAAAAAGGGGATATTGAGGGATTAAGATACAATGTTTTACTGAAATTTGGGTATAACAAAAAGACAAAATCAATATTTAACATTGAAATTTGTCTAAAGATGAAATATAGTAATATATGAGTTAATGCTAATGTCTATAACAAAAACTCATCGGAAGTTTAAACCTATGCTGGCGGGCAAAGGTTCTTCCAGGTCTGATCGGCTCAATATTTTGAGCGATCAGACCTTCTACATTTATCTTTGTTATCCCATCGTGAATCCTTAAAAAATCCCTGCATGTTTTAAGCGCGGATGAATAATTCGCCTGATATTCATAAGCACGATCTTCCCGATCAATAGTTACATTTATGATTATGCTGGAACTGAAATTATATAGAATAACTCTTGCCCATACTTCCTGCACAATATAATCATATTTTTTTGAGTGAAACGCTTTCAGACACAGGGAATATTTTAAATCTCGGAAAGAGTTTTCCTCCTGCCATCTCAGATGATAAAGAGCTTTGAAATCTTCAGCTTTAAACTCTTCTTCTGGAAGATTCGTAGCAATGTTTTCATAAGAGCCATCATCAAGCTGTACGCGTAACAAACGTAAAGCAAGGTCATATTCCGTTCTTTGATCATTGAGATAATCCATCGGAGCATTCTGATAAATGTATCGGTATGAAGAGAATAGTTCAGGTCTGGAATATTTGCTTACAGCTTTAGACCTCGTCAGTATAAGAGAGATATCTTCATCAAAAGCTGGCAGGGTATCAACCGGATATCCCATCATTCCGGAAGCTCTTTTATCGTTACATCGGATAAGGAAGTACTGCCCCTTTTCAATCACATGGGCAAAGTTGTTGTAAGAAGTATAACCTCTGTCCCCAAAGAAAATGACTTTGTAGTGTTCATGGATATCTGCAGAATCAACCATGGAACAAAAAGCAGAATACTCATTTCGCTTTCGGGCAGGCTGGACTAAAATATCAGTAAAACGCTTATCAAGTAAAGAAAACATAGCATTGATATGGATCTGGTTAAATCCTCTGGTAGATTTACCATTTGGTTCAAAATAGGTATCCTTATCTTCAGGGTTAAGGAAAATATCACAGGAAGAACCATCGCAGGCCCAGAATTCATATTTACCGTTATATAGTTTTTTAGGAAGTTTCCTGTTAAAAGCAAGAAGAAGATTCCGAAAAGCATCTTCCCTGATCTTTTTACGCTGTCTGTAAAAAGCCGCTTTGGAAGGTGCATCGATAGTACGTCCGAAAAAACGGTACAGTTCTTCCCTGATACAGTCAGCTTCCATAGTCAGAAACATCAGCATATAATCTTTAAAACCAAGTTTTCTGTTTCTGATAAAATCAACTCCGGGTTTGACAGCATATTTTTCCGGTGTTTTGGAAAGATCATTGATAGCAGCAAGTAAAATAGCTTTGATAGAATCTGAATAGTTCATAAATAAATACTCCTTTGATTAAGTAATTAAAAATAACAGTGCCTAATTAAAGGGCGTTATTACTGATTGATCAGTAATAACGCCGCATATTGAGGAGTATTTGTCAAGTAATATTTTAGGAAATATCAAGCAGGTATCAGAGAGAGCATTGCCCGTTTAACAAGCAACAATCTCTTAAGTTAATGACATTGGTTCACTCCGTTCACAGTAACGTAGCCAAAATTCATTCCAGATTGCCTGCGGCAATGGAATTTTGGCTTGTATGTCTCGGGATTTTGGCATATTCATGCCAAAACACCTCGCGGGACAGTGGTGTGTGAACAGTAACCTTTGTTTCCTGATTCACACTGCAGGTACTGAAAAAATCCTTGACTTTTTTTAAAACAGTCCGTATAATAACCAACGGTAAATTTAAGAAACAGATATTTGGTATTATTGGAAACGGTACATCCTCCTGGATGGTTATGAACAACACAAATCTCTAATTGATGTTATTCATACTATCTAAGGAGGATTTTTTATGCCTAAAAACAAGTTTCAGGAAGTTATTTTTACAATTATCATGGTGTTTGTAATGGTTTATGCCATGATCTGCTACAACATTGTACTGAACACAGGGACAATGACAAATGAGACATTTCTGTTAGCTTTTCATGAATTAACATTTATGGGACCGATTGCATTTATTCTTGATTTCTTTATCATCGGTGGTCTTGCAAAGAAGATTGCATTTGGTATTGTGGATATGAGAAGAGATAATCCGTTCCACCTTGTACTTGCAATCTCAGCAGTATCCGTTGCATTTATGTGTCCATGTATGAGCTTTGCGGCAACTGTGCTGATCAAACATGCACCGGCAAGTCAGATCATTCCCACATGGCTCCAGACAACAGCAATGAACTTCCCGATGGCATTCTTCTGGCAGATCTTTTATGCCGGACCATTCGTAAGATTTATTTTCGGAAAGCTTTTCCCGGAGAAAGAAAAGGCAGCAGCTTCTGCCGAATAAAAAATATGTAATTTTGACTGCAGCATTCTGTATTTCAGGATGCTGCTTTTTTTGTGTTCTTATCTACACAACATAAATTGTACTTATTTTAATACACTATTGACAAATTCTGTCATTTCTTGTAATATCATATAAAACATATCGAATAACTATGAAAAGTAGAGAATGCAAAAAACTACTGGTACTTTAAAGGAGATGAAACATGATCAGAAAATTATTTGCCTTTGGTCTTGCAGTTGTACTGGCCCTGATGCCGGTACAGGCTTTTGGAAAAACGGTGTCTGTCACCAATGTTTCCTATGATCCTACCAGAGAGATGTTTGAACAGTATAATAAAATATTTGAAGACCACTGGAAGGAGAAGACGGGGGAAGATGTGGAAGTGATACAGTCCCATGGCGGTTCAGGGAAACAGGCACTTGAGGTAGCCAATGGTCTGGATGCAGATGTGGTAACCCTGGCACTGGAATATGATATTGAGTCTATTGAAAACGCAGGGCTGATCAAGGCAGGATGGAAAGATAAATTTGACAATGACAGTTCTCCTTATACATCCACTATCGTATTTCTGGTGAAGAAAGGAAATCCCAGGGATATCAAAGACTGGGACGATCTGACGAAAAAAGGAGTGGGAGTAGTAACACCAAATCCGAAAACCTCCGGCGGTGCCAGATGGAACTACATGGCAGCGTGGGCTTACGCAGATAAAAAGTATGGTGGCGATGAAGCACAGATGAAGGAATTTATCAAGAAACTTTACCGGAATGTGGTGGTTCTTGACTCAGGCGCAAGAGGCGCAACGACCTCTTTCGTGGAGAACGGACAAGGAGATGTGCTGGTTGCGTGGGAAAATGAAGCTTATCTATCCATGCGGGATTATCCGGATGAGTATGAGATTGTTACTCCAAGCGTAAGTATTCTGGCACAGCCTTCTGTGGCGGTGGTAGATGAAGTGGTGGATTACAGAAATACAAGAGATGTGGCAACTGAGTATTTGAATTATTTGTATTCCGACGAAGCACAGGAGATCGCAGCAGAGAATTATTTCCGCCCCACTAATGAGAAAATCCTGAAGAAGCACAGTGATACGTTTGATCTGAATATAAATCTGGCAAATATCAGTGATTATGGCGGATGGGATAAAGTGCAGGAGAAACATTTCACAGATGGCGGAATTTTCGATCAGATTTATGAGAGATAAAGGAAGACAAGATGAAGCAAGAGCATAAGCACAGACAGAATATATGAGACAGGAGAGGTGGTAATTGATTATGAAAAAAAGAAATAAATCGGTGATTCCAGGGTTTGGGCTCTCCATGGGAATTACCATTTCCATATTGAGTCTGGTAGTTCTGATTCCCCTGGCAAGTCTGGTGGTCTACACAGCGAAGCTGAGTTTTAAAGATTTTATCGAAACCATCACAAGAGCCAGAGTGCTGGCATCCTTTTATACCAGTTTTGTATGTGCTTTTGCAGCAGCAGTAATAAATGGAATTATGGGAACTGTTCTTGCGTGGGTGCTTGTGAAATATGATTTTCCGGGCAAGAGACTTATGGATGGGATGATCGAACTTCCCTTTGCTCTTCCCACAGCGGTAGCAGGTATTGCACTGACATCCCTGACCTCAGATTCCGGAATTGTAGGCAGCTTTTTTGCAGGATTCGGTATCAAGATTGCATACACAAGAATCGGCATTACAGTGGCCATGATATTTGTAGGGATACCGTTCGTTGTGCGAAGTGTACAGCCGGTTCTGGAAAAGATGGATAATTCTTACAGCGAGGCAGCAGGAGTGTTGGGAGCAAAGAAAACAACTATCTTCTGGAAGGTCATTTTTCCGGAACTGAAGCCCGCAATCTTTGCAGGGACCGGACTTGCGTTCGGAAGATGTCTGGGTGAATATGGAAGTGTTGTATTTATCGCAGGAAATAAACCCTATTATACAGAAATCACACCGCTGGTTATTATGTCAGAGCTTCAGGAATTTGATTATTCAAGTGCAACGGCAATCGCACTTGTGATGTTGGCAGTTTCATTTTTTATTCTGTTCCTTAACAGTATGATACAGCAGAGAAATGCAAGAATTTTAAGAGGAGGAAATGCCTGATGGACAACAATGAAAAGACTTCGGAGAAAATTACAAAATGTCTGCTTGTCGGGATCAGTGTTCTGTTTCTGGCAGTCATGCTCCTTCTTCCTCTGATCACTGTGATCACAGAAGCATTGCGGAGCGGATGGAAGGTCTATGCAGCTGCAGTGACAGATGAGTACACCATCAAAGCACTTCTTCTTACAGTGAAGGCAACACTCTTTGCAGTTGTTTTTAACACTGTTTTTGGTGTTTTTGCAGCCTGGGCACTGACGAAGTTTCAGTTCAGGGGTAAAAAGCTTCTCACTACCCTGATCGATCTTCCGGTTACTATTTCCCCTGTTATTGCAGGTTTGATCTTTCTTCTGATTTTCGGACGACAGAGTCCTGTTTACTTTTTTCTCATGAAGTTAGGGATGAAAGTTGTATTCTCTGTACCGGGAATCATTATTGCAACTGTATTTGTAACCTTTCCTTTTATTTCCAGAGAACTGATTCCGGTTCTGGAAGCAGAAGGAAGCGATGAGGAGGAAGCGGCAGCCCTGATGGGAGCAGGTGGATGGACCATTTTCTGGAAGATCACATTCCCTCATATCAAATGGGCATTACTGTATGGAGTTGTGCTCTGTACGGCAAGAGCAATGGGAGAGTTTGGAGCGGTATCTGTACTTTCCGGACATTTAAGAGGAAAGACCAATACACTTCCTCTTCATGTAGAGATTTTGTTTAATGAGTTTCAGTATGTTCCGGCGTTTGCCGTATCTTCACTGCTTGTGATCATGGCGGTTATCATTCTGGTAGTCAGAAGCCTGATTGAATATAAAGGAAAGAAGGAAGCCTGATATGTATGTAGAGTTAAAAAATATCAATAAGACATATGGTTCTTACCAGGCATCAAGGAATGTGAATTTCGGAATTGAGAAAGGTAAACTGATTGGTCTGTTGGGACCAAGCGGAAGCGGAAAAACAACTATTCTTCGAATGATCGCAGGTCTGGAAACCCCGGACAGCGGAGAGGTCATTATTGATGGAAAAGTGGTAAATGATGTTCCGGCCAGTCAGCGTGGGATTGGATTTGTATTTCAGAATTATGCGTTGTTTCGCTATATGACAGTTTATGACAACGTTGCATTTGGTTTGAAGGTTCAGAAGGCTGATAAGAAGAAAATTGATGCCAGAGTCAGAGAGTTGATCAAACTGGTGGGGCTGGAAGGACTGGAAAAAAGATATCCAAGCCAGTTATCCGGCGGTCAGAGGCAAAGGGTGGCATTTGCCAGAGCCCTTGCTCCAAATCCCCAGGTGCTGCTTCTGGATGAGCCCTTTGCAGCCATTGATGCAAAAATCCGTCAGGAACTGCGAAGCTGGTTAAAAGAGATGATCGGGAAGCTGGGAATTACCAGTATTTTCGTTACTCATGATCAGGATGAGGCCATTGAAGTAGCAGATGAGATTATTATCACTAATGCAGGACGGATCGAACAGAAAGGAACTCCTATAGGGGTTTATAGAAATCCTGAGACAGCTTTTGCAGCGTCCTTCTTCGGACAGCCATCTGTGTTGAAAGATGCGGATGATTTCCATACCTTTGCTCAGGCAGAAGGAGCAGACAAGATCATTGTCCGCCCGGAATTTGTAAAAATCTCCAAACTGGATGAGGTGGAGAAGTTCAAAACTTCCGTATCCCGGGGAGTGGTTGAACGGGTTTCTTTCAGGGGAGATAATCTGGAACTTCAGGTGAGAGTCAACAATTCCGTAGTAACTGCCAGAAGAAGTCTGGAGAAAGCAGATATCCGGGAAGGTGAGACTGTGAATGTATTCCTTTACAGGATTTTTGCACTGAGAGGTGACAGTGTACAGCTGATCGAAAATGAGGCTGTAAGGGATGACTTTGTAATTATCTGACAGCGGTGGCTGCGGCGACTGACGACAATGAAGAAATAAGAAATTCAGACGCAAGACTGATCGGGAAATCAACTTGTTGGCACACTGGTATGGAGGAAAGGGTAAGAGAGAATGAGAACAGAGAGAATCAGGACAGATGTGCTGATCATCGGTGGCGGTACGGCAGGATGCTTTGCAGCCTATGTGATCGGCAAAAAAAGCGGCAGAAAAGTTCTGATCGCAGAGAAAGCGAATATTAAGCGAAGCGGATGTCTGGCGGCGGGCGTGAATGCATTGAACGCATATATTACAGAAGGCAGAGTGCCGCAGGATTATGTGGATTATGCCAAAAAGGATGCCCATGGAATCGTAAGAGAAGACCTTCTTCTTACCATGTCAGAGAGACTGAATCATGTGACAAAGGTGATGGAAGATCTGGGGCTGGTCATCCTGAAGGACGAAAACGGAAAATATGTTGCCAGAGGAAACCGAAACATCAAGATCAATGGCGAAAATATGAAGCCAATCCTTGCAAAGGCGGCAGCTGAACAGGAGAATGTTACGGTTCTCAATCATGTAAATATTACAGATTATAAAACAGAAAACAAAAAAGTCACAGGCGCAGTTGGATTTAGCGTTAATGAGGATATTTTCTATGACATTGATGCGAAAGCAGTTCTTTGTGCCACAGGTGGTGCAGCGGGACTTTACAGACCGAATAATCCGGGATTTTCCAGACATAAGATGTGGTATCCTCCGTTTAACACAGGTGCAGGATATGCAATGGGACTTCTTTCCGGTGCGGAGATGACAACCTTTGAGATGCGTTTCATTGCATTGAGATGTAAGGACACGATTGCTCCTACAGGAACTATTGCTCAGGGTGTTGGGGCCAGACAGGTCAATGCACATGGTGATATTTATGAAACAAAATATGGTCTGACAACTTCCCAGCGAGTTTACGGTACAGTCATGGAGAACAGAGAAGGAAACGGTCCATGTTATCTCAGAACGGAAGGCATTTCCAAAGAACAGGAGCAGGACCTTTATAAAGCTTACCTGAATATGGCACCGTCCCAGACTCTGAAATGGATGGAAGCCGGAAAAGGACCATCCGAAGAGAATGTAGAGATTGAGGGCACAGAACCATATATTGTAGGCGGACATACAGCCAGCGGTTACTGGGTAGATAATAACAGAGCTACAACTATTGAAGGTTTATATGCAGCCGGAGACGTAGCAGGAGGATGTCCGCAGAAATATGTAACCGGCGCACTGGCAGAAGGTGAGATCGCAGCAGAGGCGATTTTGGAATATCTGAATGGCAAAGATGATGACCGGATCGCAGCGGAAAATAAGGAAGAGGCTTTAGAGCGTGGCGGAGAACAGGAGCTGTCTCAAACTGCAATAGCTAAGAAGGCAGAATACGAATCACATTTGAATGCTTCCCGTTCTTTGATGAATGCAGAGCAGCTTGAGGAAGCCATGCAGAAGATCATGGATCAGTACGCAGGAGGAATCGGTACAGACTACAGATACAGCGGGATGAGTCTTGCAAAGGCAGATGAAAAGATCGCAGCATTGTTGCCAGTAGTTGACACTCTGGCAGCAACAGATACTTATGAACTGATGCAGATTTATGAACTTCGCGAACGACTGATCGTGTGTCAGGCAGTGATCGCACATTTGGCAGCCAGAAAGGAAACCAGATGGCATAGTTTCGGAGAGAATACAGACTACCCGCAGCAGAGCGAAGAGTGGATGAAATATGTAAACTCCCGTATGGAAAACGGCGAGATTAAGATCGTATATCGTGACCTGATCACAAAGGAAAATACAGGTTTGAATACAGCAGAGAAAGGAGCAGGTGAGAGATGAGCATTCGGATTCAGAAAAGTAAATGTGCAGGATGCGGCAGATGTATCGAAGCCTGTCCCGGAAATCTGATCAAAAAGGATAAAGAGAACAAAGCCTTTATCCGTCAGGTAAGAGACTGCTGGGGATGTACTTCCTGTATTAAGGAATGCAGGCATGATGCCATCCGCTTTTTCCTTGGAGCTGATGTGGGAGGCAGAGGTGCAAGTATGGTTGTATCAGAGAAACCGGATATTTCCACATGGACAGTGGAGAAGCCGGATGGCACTAAGATCACTATTCAGGTTAATAAGAAAGACGCTAATAAATATTAAACATAAGTATGTATTCTCAGAGTCTTTAGAGTGTGTTTGAAAAATGCTTTACGCAAGATGTGCGTCACAATTTGTGGGAGATTTTGTTCGGATGAGGGCGTCGTAGCGGGCTACGACAACCGAATTCGGACAAAATATACCGCAAAGTGGGGCGTGCAGATTGCGGGAATGATTTTTCAGACACGCTCTAGTGTATTTGCTCAAGTACGAAAAGATTCCGAGTATAAACAAACAGAGGAGGATAATGCAATGAGTAACTTATCTCATCTTGATGCGCTTGAGGCAGAGGCGATTTATATTATGCGAGAAGTAGCAGCCGAGTGTGAAAAGCCGGTTATGCTCTATTCTATAGGAAAGGACAGCTCCGTTATGCTCCATCTGGCGATGAAGGCATTTTACCCGGAGAAACCTCCATTCCCGTTCCTTCACATTGATACTACATGGAAATTCCATGAGATGATCGAATTCCGCGACAGAATCGCAAAGAAAAACGGAATTGATATGCTGGTTTACACCAATGAAGAGGGTGTAAAGGCAGGAATCAACCCATTTGACAATGGTTCTGCATATACAGATATCATGAAAACACAGGCGTTAAAACAGGCTCTGACCAAATATGGATTTACAGCGGCATTTGGAGGCGGCCGCCGTGACGAGGAGAAATCCAGAGCAAAAGAAAGAATCTTTTCTTTCCGCAATTCAGCTCAGGCATGGGATCCGAAAAACCAGAGACCGGAGATGTGGAAGCTTTATAACACTAAGATCCAGAAGGGAGAGAGTATGCGAGTATTCCCAATTTCCAACTGGACAGAAAAGGATATCTGGCAGTACATTCAGCGTGAAAATATCGAAATTGTACCGTTATATTTTGCGAAAGAAAGACCGGTCATCTACAGAGACGGAAATATCATTATGGTGGATGATGACAGATTAAAACTCCGTCCGGGTGAAAAGATTGAAAACAAAAAAGTCAGATTCCGTACTCTTGGGTGCTATCCGCTTACTGGAGGTATTGAATCTGAAGCAGATACTCTGGATGAGATTATTGATGAGACGTTAAGTGCTGTTTCTTCTGAACGTACCAGCAGGGTGATCGACCACGAGGCAGCAGGCAGCATGGAGAGAAGAAAGAGAGAGGGGTATTTCTAGAATGAAAGGATTATTGAAATTTATTACATGCGGAAGTGTGGATGATGGAAAATCCACTCTGATCGGACATATTCTTTATGATGCAAAGCTTCTCTATGCAGATCAGGAGAAAGCTCTGGAGCTGGATTCCAAAGTAGGAAGCAGAGGCGGTGCCATTGATTATTCTCTTCTTCTGGACGGTCTGATGGCAGAGCGTGAACAGGGAATTACCATTGATGTTGCATACCGTTATTTTACAACAGATAACAGAAGCTTCATTGTTGCAGATACACCCGGACATGAAGAATATACAAGAAACATGGCAGTGGGTGCGTCCTTTGCAGATCTGGCAGTTATCCTGGTGGATGCTTCACAGGGAGTACTGGTACAGACAAGACGTCATGCAAGAATCTGCGCATTGATGGGAATCCGTTACTTTGTATTTGCAGTAAACAAAATGGATCTTATTGAATATGATGAAAAACGTTTCCGCGACATTGAGAATCAGATCGCAGCACTGATAGAAGAACTGAAACTTGCCAATGTAACTATTATTCCGGTATCTGCCACAGAAGGTGATAACGTTACAACCAAATCTGACAATATGCCATGGTATAAAGGTGAGGCGCTTCTTTCCCATCTGGAAACCGTAGACATTAAGGAAGATACAGAGAAGGGCTTCTATATGCCTGTACAGAGAGTCTGCAGACCAAATCATGAGTTTCGCGGATTCCAGGGACAGATTGAAAATGGTGCCATCAGGGCAGGCGACCTTGTGACTACTCTTCCCAGTAAAGAAGAAGCTCATGTAAAGAGTATTCTTGTTGGCGATAAAGAAGTTCAGGAAGCGGTACAGGGACAGCCTGTTACCATCCAGCTTGACAGAGAAGTAGATGTTTCCCGCGGATGTGTACTTACCATTGATTCCGGCGCAGTTCTTACAGACTCTGTGGAAGCAGATATCCTCTGGATGGATGACAATGCTCTTACGGATGGCAAGAACTTCTTTGTAAAAATCGGTACAAAGATGATCCCCGGCCTGGTTACAAAGATCAATTATTCTGTGGATGTTAATACAGGTGAAAAGAAAAGCGCATATACCTTAAAGAAAAATGAGATTGCTTCCTGTACTCTGGAATTCTCAGAGAAGATCGTTGTAGACGAATTTGACAGGCACAGAACACTGGGTGAGCTGATCCTGATAGATCGTGTCACAAATATGACTTCTGCATGCGGTGTTGTGAGAAAAACCTTTGTTTCTCAGGATAGATCCCAGATCGGAAAAGTGGACGAGCAGGTTCGTGCAGGACTGAAAGGTCAGACACCGGTAGTAGTGGAATTCCCGATCGGTAAAGAAGGAATCACTCTTGATTTTGTAGAGCAGGTAGAAAAGGGACTGACTGTACTTGGAAAACATACCTATCTGTATCATCCGGCAGCGAGTGAAAACTATGCAGAAACTGTCCGCCATCTTAAGGCAGCAGGTCTGGTCGTACTTCTTGTTCTTGATGAAAATACAGCAAAAGACGAGACATTAAAGACTCTGGATGGTTTCTATGCGAACTGGCAGATTGACGGAATCACTGTGAAAGATGCGATTGATTTCGTGAAAAAGAAATCTGCATTTACAGTGCAGAGTGTACATGATGGAAATTATATCTGATTATAACAGGGCTATAAATCGCCGCAGAGACAAAGAAAGTCTCTGCGGTATTTTGTTTTCTTGACAAGTGTCGTTACAGCGGATTATACTTATTTTCAAATATTCAGAATCCATAATAATACAGACAGGAAAGATAACAGAAATATGCAAACGAACAATGAAAGTAAACAAAACCAAAAAAAGAGATGATGCTTGGAACTTTGTTTGTAATTGCTACAATCATCATCCTGGCGATACCAACGAAGAAAAGACAGAAATAAAGATGAGTGAATATCGATCAGAATGTAGAATGGGCAATTGTGAAGTGGCATTCAGATTACATATTATGCAGCAGAGTATGATATAATTCGTTTTGTATAATGGCGTCAGGATTAAGAGCATATGTAGAGCTGTGTAGCGAAGCGGATTGCGAATATCTGTTTGACTTTTGATGGGTGTACACGAGAACATTTTTTTACAGTGAAAGTTATCTGTATTATATTACAGAAGGTACTGTACAGATAATCAGGAGGTATTTTATGCGTTTGGAAAAAGTACAGGAAGCGTTAAAAACAAAGAAAATTCATTATGAATATACAGAGGAAAATGGATGCGGAAGCATCGACTTTATGTTTCGCGGTCTGAGATTCCATATATGGGAATATGAAGATCGTGTCTGGGGAGCGGAGACAAACGTGTTCGAAGCAGGCAGAAGCCAGGATATTGAAGGAGATTACGAGGAAATTATTTCCGGAGAAATCCTCTCATGGCCGGATATGCTGCCTGGGATGTAAGTATGTTACTGTTCACAGCAACACACTCCAGGGAGTTGAGATATGTGAAAAGTAACGTAAGTATTACTGCAGAAGGGAATGATATTTACGAAAAAATATAGAACCGGACAAATCGTATTAACCGCATGTATTGCAGCTGTCTGTATGTTTTCAGATGTCCATGGGGCAGAAGTGGCAGGTCCGCCGGCACCGAAATCCAAATCGGCACTGACACAAAAACCTGAAGCAACACCAATACCTGCATCTACTCCAACACCGGAGCAGGAAACTGAGACAGATAAACAGAATCCGGCAGACCAGGGAACTTTAAGCAAGCCAGACCATCCGGACACTATCTCCGCAGATAAACTGGTATTTATCGGAGATTCCAGAACAGAGGGATTGAGGGATGCGGTAAACGATGACAGCATTTGGTCCTGTCTTTCTTCTATGGGATATGACTGGATGGTATCTACAGGAGTGCCGCAGGTAGAAGATCAGATTGAGGACAATACAGCGGTTATTATCCTGATGGGTGTTAATGATCTTTATCATGTCAATGACTACATCAGTTATATTAATTCCAAAGCTGCTGAATGGGGGAACAGAGGAGCGCAGACTTATTTCGTGTCTGTAGGTCCGGTGCAGAATGATCCCTATTGCAGTAATGCGGAGATTGAAAGTTTTAACGCGGCAATGCAGGCAAGCCTGAGTGGAGTTACCTACATAGACGTATATTCCCATCTGGTATCTGAGGGATTTTCCACCGTAGACGGAACCCACTATCCGGACAGTGTGTCCGTAGATATTTATAATTATATCTTGGACCATCTGGAGGAACAGATGAGTGGAATCTGGGGATAACAACATATGAACAGCAACTTCGGGGGCGACAATTCAGCGAAAATTCTGATGTTGTGTTGAGCCTGGAAGCATTTGGTGATATGATATGCAGATAAGGAAACGGAAATGAGCGGAATTTCGTTTCTCTGTGAAGTGGCTGAAAGTTCAGCAGGAGGAAAAATGAGTGTGCTGATTGCAGCAGTGATGAAATTATAAATGGAAATTGTTCGGTGTCCCTGCATTGGATTGCCGTACAGTTATCCGAATCGAAAATCAGGAGGAAAAAATGAGAGGACTGTATTCATCCAAAACAGAAATCAGACACAAAATTTTTACAGAAATTGCGAGGATGGCATATGAAGGCCAGTCTCCGGAGATGCTGGAAGAGCTTCCCTACAAGATCGTACCCGGTGAAATTGCGACTTATCGTGACAGTATTTTTCTGGAAAGAGCGGTAGTTGGTGAGAGACTTCGCGTTGCAATGGGGATGTCACTGAGAAAGGTTACAGAGCATGCGCCAATTTCCAAAGGTGTGGAGGCCAGCGTTATTGAGGAAAAGTATTATGAACCGCCGCTTATCAATGTGATCAAGTTTGCCTGTAATTCCTGCCCTGAAAAAAGGGTAATGATCACAGAGGGCTGTCAGGGGTGCCTGGAGCATCCCTGTGTGGAAGTCTGTCCAAAGAAAGCAGTGCATATGGAAGGCGGCAGATCCCATATTGATGAAGATGCCTGTATCAAATGCGGAAAGTGTCTGGAAGCCTGTCCGTATAATGCAATCATCAAACAGGAACGTCCATGTTCAAAGGCATGTGGTATGAATGCTATTGGCTCTGATGAATATGGAAGAGCAGAGATTGATCAGGATAAATGTGTATCCTGCGGACAATGTCTGGTAAGTTGTCCGTTCAGTGCTATTGTAGACAAAGGACAGATTTTCCAGACTATTATGGCATTAAAAAGTGAAACACCGGTGTATGCAATCGTGGCGCCTGCCATTGCAGGCCAGTTTCCGGGTATGGAGAATAATAAGATACGGGGAGCATTTCAGGCACTTGGCTTTACAGATGTAAGAGAGGTTGCCGTCGGTGCAGATCTGTGCACAGTGGAGGAGGCAAAGGACTTTTTGGAAGAAGTTCCTGAGAAACTTCCTTTCATGGCTACATCCTGTTGTCCGTCCTGGTCTATGATGGCTAAGAAATTATTCCCGGAACAGGCGAAATGTATCTCTATGGCACTGACACCTATGGTTCTCACTGCAAGGCTGATCAAGCAGAAGGAACCAGATTGTAAGATCGTTTTCGTAGGTCCCTGTGCAGCCAAGAAGCTGGAAGCCAGCCGTAAGAGTATCCGCAGCTATGTGGATTTTGTGCTGACCTTCGAGGAAGTAGCAGGAATGTTTGATGCCAAAGGCGTGGACTGGAAAGATATTCCGGAAGGAGAACCACTGTTTCATGCCAGTGCTGACGGAAGAGGTTTCGCAGTCAGCGGTGGTGTGGCAGAAGCGGTTGTCCATGCGGTGAAGCGTATTGATCCTGATCGGGAAGTAAAGGTAATGAATGCAGAAGGTCTGCAGAACTGTAAGAAGATGCTCCAGATGGCCAAGATTGGTAAATATAATGGATATCTTTTGGAAGGAATGGCATGTCCGGGCGGCTGTGTAGCAGGTGCCGGTACTATCCAGACAGTTAAAAAAGCAGCAGCAGCTCTCGAAAAAATGAAGAAAGAGGCTTCGTTTACAGATGCCTATGACTCCAAATACAGAGCAAGACTGGAAAGCCTGGAGAAATTTGATGTGGAGTGAGATTCTGACTGAATCAGTGAAATCCTATATGGATTGCAAGTGTTTGAATGCAATCAGTATATAGCAGAGTGAATTACTCGGCAACTGAGTTACCAGAGCATCTGAATTAAGGCGGGATACCGCCTTTTTTCAGGGTGCATCCATGACACCACTACTGTTTGCTCTTTAGAGTTATACAGCTACTTTTATTATTTCCGGTGTTTTCAGTCCGGTTACGGACAGTTCTCTTTTTACTCCGGATACGGAGTGATATTTTCTCAGGATATTATATGCGCCTACGGCATCTGCGTTATAGGTTCTGTTTCCATCTCTGTACAACCCTCTCTCTTTCCGTTTGGACGGCTCTGCATATCTTTTCCCTACTTCCGGTGACAGTGGGCTGCACTGGCTGGTATAACTTTCTTCCTGTTTTACAAAACGGATCCCATATCTTTTCAGCTTATATTCCAGCATGATGTAGATCCTGTTATACGGCAGGCTGTGAAGCTTCTGGTTTGTCCTGTGTCCCAGGTCTTTTTCTCTCCGGATATTCCGGATATCCCCTGCAATGACACAGGTGATCCCCTGTTCCCGGCAGTATTCTGCAAGATACCTTGTGACCTTGTGCAGATAATCCGTTACTGAATCATGTTTTCTCTTATATAACTTCCTGATATGTTTTGATGTGGTCGGATGTTTGACTCCCTTTCCGGACTGCTGTCCATACCACTGGGCCTGCACCCTTGCGATCTCCTTATGGAAATATCTTTCCAATCCAAGATACTTCCTGCCCAGAATAAACGTATTCCCATTTTCAGAATCATAACACGTCATAAGGTTGTGAAGCCCCAGATCAATAGACAGTTCATGTCCGTTCTGTGGAAGTTCTTCCTGGTCAGGGACCTCATAAACAACAATAATTTTACAGCTTCCCTTCTCCGGCGGATAGATCCGCAGCTGTTTGATCTGGTCCATGCCCCTGAAAATCTTATTTTCAAGGTAAAGAAAGTTTTCATGGATCTGATATGTTTCTTCCATATATTTTTTTAATGTCTTTGGAAGGGACAGGCGGACTCTGTCCGTATCCCGCTCATGCACGATCCCCATCTGCATATAGGTAATGGGGATACTTTCCTGCTTAAACCGCGGCGGTCTGGGAGTCTCGATCCCCCCGGATCTTTTCAGGGCATAGAAAGACTTCCATGCCTTGTCCAGCAGCCTGCAGACTTCCTGGGCAGTCTGGGACGGGAGCTGTTTATACCACAGATCCTCTTTATGGGCTTTTTTCTGATAGTACCAGTCAGGATACTGCTCCATCCCTGTTTCTTTGTAATGCTGACGCTCGTAATTACAGACATTCCAGAGCTTGGATGCTGCATAGCACATATGCCCGATGAGGTTCGCATATTCCCGGCTGACCTTTATGGATGTTTTCTTTGACAGCAGCATTTCCTCTCCTCCATCGTATCAGTAAGCTTTGCTCTGATGTTCGATATACCTGCGGATATTTTCTTCCGATACAGATCCGACCGTTTCCACATAATAGGAATGGTTCCACAGCTCCCCTTTCCAAAGCTGGTTTCTTATTTCCGGAAAACGTTCGAAAAGCTTCCTGCCGGAGATCCCCTTCAGGTATTTCACGATCGCAGTTATGGATAATTTCGGAGGGGCTGACACAAAACAGTGTACATGGTCTCCTTCCCCACATTCAAACAGATGGATCGTAAAGCCCTTATCTTCTGCGATCTCCTGCACCAGTTCCTGCAGATATGCCTCGACCTCCGCATTTAATATCTTCCGCCGGTATTTCACTGACCATACCATATGGTAATTAATATTACACACACAAGTGCGGTAATGTATAAGATTTTCTTTCATGCATATAGTATACCATGATATCAAAAATTTCGCAATAAAATATCGAACATATTTTCTTTTTTATAATGCTGGATACAGCTTTTTATAGGGAGGAGAAGGGAGAAATTGAATGAAAATCATTTTGTTATTTTTATTTATTATGAGTGCAGATATGCACAGTTTGCGCTTTCATCGGTAATTGAATTGCCGAGGATTCCCGCTTATTATCCTAAAAATGAATAATCGTCAGAAGAACTGTCAGGCTGAGTGATAAGTTTAACTGAATAGGGTAAGTCCCCTGCGGAGGTTGCGAAAAGCAATAAGCAGGGGACTTTTGTCAGCTATGTACAATATTGACTTAAATCAAAAAAAGTTTCATATAAGTCATGAAATAATTAACAGTATGTTGACTGAGATTTTATAGAATAACAAATTAAGTCAAGCGAACAGGCAAAAATATTTGACTGGAAATTTACAAATTGCAAATTAGGTCAAGAAATTAGTGTGGATTGTATGACTTGAAAATCAAAATCTATTGATTAAGTCAAAACACCAGTTAATAATTGTTGATTTATATTTCTGTTTTTTCAATTTAAGTCATCAGAGACAGATTTATTCTGTTTCCGTAACTTTGATTTTTTTCTGGAAATCTCTGGTATAGTGAATCTCATAATCAGAAGTTACGAAAAATGCTTGTACATCGTCCAGAGACTCGGCCAGTTTCATGCCATCCTCCAGACCAAGAGCAAAGCAGGTCGTGCTCAGCGCATCCCCATCCACAGACTGATCGGAAATAATGGTAACTGCAATCAGCCCGTTATCATAAGGATAGCCGGTTTTAGGATTGAGCAGGTGATGATACAAAGTGCCATCTTGTTCAAAGCATCTCTCATAAATTCCTGAGGAAACCACTGACTTATCCCTGATGTCCATAACAGCAATAGTTTCGCTTCGGTCTGCAAATGGTTTCTGGATCCCGATCTTAAAAGCAGAATTGTCTGTTTTTTCGCCAATACAGAGAACATTTCCGCCAAGATTGATGATCGCACTTTTTACATTCTGAGAAACCAGATAATCCTTCAGGCGATCTGCGATATAACCCTTGGCAATGGCACCGAGTTCGATTGCAGTATCGTCTGTCTTTAATGTAATCTCATTTTTATCTGTATCAACAGAGATATTGTGATAATTACATTTGGGCAGTGCTGCCCGGATCAGACTGTCCTTGGGCACTTTTGGATTTTCAGCAGTAAAATCCCACAGAGAAGTCAGCGGTTCAATAGCAATATCAAATGCACCCTCAGATAATACAGAATAATCAAGTCCCTTAGAAACCAGCTCCGCCAGAGAAGCCGACACCTGATAAGTATCCTCTGTCCCCTTCACAGGTGTAAGTTCCCGATGGTTTAACTGATATAATTCACTGTCATCTGCGGTGCGGCTGAATATTTTCTCATACTTGTCACAAAGATTCATGCATTCTGTAAGCAGCTCTCTGTCCTGAGAATCATAGATAGTGACCGTAACTGCAGTATTCAGTTTGATCGCAGTGGCAGAGATGGGATCCTGAGAACTGGCATCCGTATTTTTGACATTTTCCGTTTTTGCCGAACATCCGGAAAAAACAGCCGGACATAATATAAGAGATGCTGCGAGCATTGAAAAAGTACAGCGTGTTATTAATTTTTTTGCAGATATATGATATAATATCATAAATGTAACCTCATAGTTATTTTATGGAATTGCTATAAGCAATAGTTCAGGGAAGAAATATCTTTTGATCCTAACACCATAGTATATCAGAAACAGCAAACTTTGCACAGGTACAAAGGCAACATAAAAAATCCAAAAGGAGATACCGGATAGAAATGAAATATGCCGGAAACAAAGAGAGGAGTAAATAATGTCCGATGCAGTAAACTGCGAATATTGTGTAAACTACAGTTATGATGACGACTATGAATGCTACACCTGTGAAATAAATCTTGACGAAGATGAAATGGTGAAGTTCATCACCGGAAACTTCAATCAGTGTCCATACTTCAAGATGGGTGACGAATACCGCATTGTACGTAAGCAGATGTAGAATTTATAAAAAGTAACAAATATTCAACTAAGCGAGGAATTAAGATAATGGAAAACGTTTATATTATGAACCATCCGCTGATCCAGCATAAAATATCCATGCTGAGAAACAAAAACACAGGAACAAATGAATTCCGTAAATTAGTAGAAGAGATTGGAATCCTCATGGGATACGAAGCTCTCCGGGATCTTCCTGTAGAAAATGTAGAAGTAGAAACCCCTATTGAAACCTGCATGACACCAATGATTTCAGGGAAAAAACTGGCGATTATCCCTGTGCTCCGCGCAGGCCTTGGAATGGTAAACAGTATTCTCACACTTGTGCCATCTGCAAAAGTAGGCCATGTAGGACTCTATCGTGATCCTGTAACCCATGAACCACACGAATACTACTGCAAACTCCCGGAAGCAATTGATGAACGAATTTCAGTGATCGTAGATCCAATGCTCGCAACCGGTGGCTCCGCAGAAGCAGCCGTTGACTTTGTCAAAAAACAGGGCGGAAAAAACATTAAATTCATGTGCATCATCGCAGCCCCTGAAGGGCTCAAACGTCTCCACGAAGCACATCCGGATGTTCAGATTTACTGTGGACATCTTGATCGTGAATTAAATGATCACGCCTACATCTGCCCAGGTCTTGGAGATGCCGGAGATCGTATCTTTGGCACAATATAAGAATAACGTGATTCGTTACATCTTATACCTATACTGTACTATACTATACTGCGCATATGAAGAACTCACCCTGCATCAATATAGCAGAAAGTTGTTTTATGATATACTGACAATTTATTACTGTTCACTCCGTTCACAGTAACGTAGCCCAAATTCATTCCAGATTGCCTGCGGCAATGGAATTTTGGCTTGTATGTCTCGGGATTTTGGCATATTCATGACAAAACACCTCGCGGGACAGTGGTGTGTGAACAGTAACGACAATTTTCCAACTACCAGCGTATGCAGGATTCTCTTTTGGGGTGAATCTTGTAGGGAGTGTAGCAACTCTTAGGCCTGCGGAATCTGCGTTATGAAAAAAGAAGGCAACTGTCTGAGCCGCAGGCGAGTTTTGCCTTCTTTTTTCATGCACTTAGCAGATTTTGCAGGCCTTAGAGTTCCTGCTCCCGAAACTGAACCCCAAAAGAGAATCCTGCTTACGCGTCCCTTAATGAAAAAATCAACAAAAAACCGAAAAAACCTCTTGACAACCCAAATCTCATATGCTATCTTATACCAGAACGCTGCCGAAGACAGTAGGTGCCGCAAGGCATAAGTTGTAAACGCCTACCGAGGACTAAGTATTCTTTATATTTTTATGTAAGATTACGCAAGCCCTACTGCCAGACAGTAAGGCTTTTTATTTACTCATTTGCAGCGGTATACAAAATCTATAAGGAGGTGTACCATTTCATGGCAAAAGTAGAACTTAAACAACCAATCGTAGACGAAATTATCAACAACGTGAAAGATGCAGAATCTGTAGTACTTGTTAACTACAGCGGTCTTACAGTTGAACAGGATACTGCTTTACGTAAGGAATTAAGAGAAGCTGGTGTTGTATACAAAGTATACAAAAACACAATGATGCATCGTGCATTCGAAGGTACTCAGTGCGAAGAACTTATCCAGCACTTACATGGAACAAACGCTATAGCAATCTCTGCTACAGACGCAACTGCTCCTGCAAGAATCCTTGATAAATTCGCAAAGAAAGCACCGGCTTTAGAATTAGTTGCAGGTATCGTTGAAGGAAACTACAACGATCAGGCAGGTATTCAGGCACTGGCTGGAATCCCGTCCAGAGAAGAACTTCTCGGCAAACTGCTTGGAAGCATCCAGTCTCCGATTACAAACTTCGCTCGTGTGCTTAATCAGATCGCTGAGAAAAACGGCTCTGAAGCAGCAGCTGAATAATTTTTGATGCCAGAGGCATAAAACGAATCTAGTAACTATTCGAAAATCACCATCCACGAGGATGCTGAAGAGTTACCGAATTAAATAATATTATATGGAGGGAATTTAAAATGGCAAAATTAACAACAGAAGAATTTATTGCAGCAATCAAAGAATTATCTGTATTAGAATTAAACGACTTAGTAAAAGCTTGTGAAGAAGAGTTTGGTGTATCCGCAGCAGCAGGTGTTGTAGTAGCAGCAGCTGGAGCAGCAGAAGCAGCAGAAGAGAAAGATGAGTTCGATGTAGAACTTGCAGAAGTTGGACCAAACAAAGTTAAAGTTATCAAAGTTGTTCGTGAAGTAACTGGCTTAGGTCTTAAAGAAGCTAAAGAAATGGTTGACGGAGCTCCTAAGGTTGTTAAAGAAGGCGCATCCAAAGCAGAAGCTGAAGATATCAAAACAAAACTTGAAGCTGAAGGCGCTAAGGTTAATCTTAAATAATTATCTTCCTATTATATATAGAAGATTTGCAAGCAGGAATGCCACTGGTATTCCTGCTTTTTTTACAGAGCCGGAGGATTACAGACTATGATGAAAAGAAAAACGGCAGTCATATTTGGTATCATCATTGCAGCCCAGCTTTGCCTGACTCCATATGCAGGTGTAAAGGTACAGGCGGCTGAACTGGAAGAAGGACAGATGTTTGAAGATTCATCAGAAGATTCAGAGACTTTTGGAGATGTGTCAATACCGGATACGCAGTCGGCAGAGAAAACTGAAGAGAATGAATTTGGGGATGACGACGGTTTCAGTGATGGAGACGTTGAAACTTTTTCTGCGGAGGATGCGGATCAGTTCCGCGAAAATATGCAGGAACTTGTGCTGAATGTGCAGGATGGAGAGGATATTACTGTAAAGTTAAATACACTGCTGGCACAGGCCAGGGACAAGGCAACGGATGAAAAGCAGTGCAAAGTTATCGTGCCACCCGGAAATTATACACTTACGGGAACTTTGCATATGTACAGCAATATCTATCTATATGCAGAGGGTGCCACGATAACAAAGACTTCACCGCGAAAAGAAATCCTGCTCCGTCTTGGCGATACAAAGAAATCTGCAGGCGGATACGAGGGATACCGTAATATAACTATCGATGGCGGAACCTGGGATTCAAACTATGAATGTGTGGAAGACAAGGGGGGACCTGGAGGGTTTGTAGGTTTTAGGATCGGTCATGCTACGAATGTTACAGTGAAGAATGTTACATTTCTTAATAACCTTAAATCGCATTTTCTGGAACTTGCAGGAGTGAAGAATGCAGAAATTACAGGATGTACGTTCAGGGGCTACTGGAAAGAGTTTACAGGCGGCGGACAGGAATGTATCCAGCTGGATGCCTGTATGCCGAGAATTTTCCCGGGATATCTTCCATATGACGGAAGTGTCTGTGAGAACATTGTGATAAAGGATAATACCTTTGAAGATGTATTTGCCGGCATTGGAAGCCACAGCATGATGTTTGATAAACCGTATAAAAATATCACGATCAGTAACAACCGGTTTAATAATCTGAAAAAGAGAGCAATATGGTGCCTGAATTATCAGGATACGGTTGTGACGGGAAATACCATGACAAATGTGGGCGGTGGTGTTTATGTGCGTTCTGTTTATACCAGAAATGCACATACTGTCAGCGGTCAGGAAGTATCTCCGGAGGGAAATCAGTACGCAGAGAATATTCTGATCGCTGATAATCAGATCACAGTTCTGGAACCAACCGTAATAGATGGCAAACAATGGAATGGATATGGAATCTGGATCACAGGCGAGGTATCTCTGGGCTCAGCAGGAGAAACTATTCCTTCTGAAGATGATGATCCTGAGAATACAGCAAATCCGACGACCAATGGAATTCCGGCGGGAAGATATATTATTCGCGGAGTTACAGCCAGAAATAATACGATCAGCGGAAATTGCGACGGAATTAAATTTTCCCTTGCAGAAGACTGTTCATGCAGGGGGAACACAGTCAGACTTTCTGATAGTCATACCTACAACAATATGGGGATCAGTGTTGCCAAGGGAAGCAATATCAGAGTTTCCTATAACAATCTTTCCGGCGGAAACGGATATGGGATTTATGCAGTCGGAACAGAGGCTTCACAGAAAATCTGCCGGATTTACGGAAATACAGTCTCCGGATTTATGAAAGATGGGATTCTGGCTTCAGGGCTTGCAGCAGGAAGCCGTATTGAACACAACAGAGTCAGTACCAGTGCGGCAAATGGCATACTTGTAAAATGTATTGATAAGAGTGTGGTTGATGGCAATTACAGTTTTAAAAATAAGGCAAGAGGAATTCTTCTGCAGAGATGTGAGTCAGCAATGGTAGCGGATAATTTTGTTTCTGAAAATGCGATCAATGGAATTGAACTCAATATAAGAAGCAATCATTCTTCTGTGCAGGGAAATGTCTGTGGTTCCAATAAAAAATCAGGTCTGCGCATTGCCGGATCAAAGGGGATTTCGGCAGACGGAAATTCCTTCCGCGGCAACAGAGGATATGCGGCGGAATTTATCCGTTCTCATATCAGCAGTTATAAAGGCAATCGTTTTGAAGAAAATGGATATTCAAATCGTATCCATGTAAGAAACAGTAAAATCCCGAAGAAATAGCGTTACTGTTCGCTCCGTTCACAGTAACGAAATAGCGACTGTTGCAATTATTTGAAAAAATTAAAAAAATATCAAAAAAGTGATTGACAGGCGCAACTTGCTGTGCTATAGTGAAGAATGCTATATTATGGCAAGATGTGCCTTTATGTCTTTTGGCAAAAAGGGTCAAGTTATAATAAATTTAAAGAAAAAACAGGGGTGAAACGTCAATGGAAAAAAACAGAATTCGTTCTGTAAAAACTGGAAAAAGCATGCGTATGAGCTACCAGAGACAAGAAGAAGTCCTGGAAATGCCAAACCTGATCGAAGTCCAGAGGGATTCTTATAAATGGTTTCTTGATGAAGGACTTAGGGAAGTCTTTGATGATATTTCTCCGATCGCGGACTACAGCGGAAAGCTCAGCCTGGAATTCATCGACTTTACATTTGACGAGAAGGATGCGAAATATACTATCGAACAGTGTAAAGAACGTGACGCAACTTACGCCGCACCTTTGAAGGTTCGAGTGAGACTGATTAACAAAGAAACAGAGGAAATCAACGAACACGAGATTTTCATGGGAGATTTACCGATCATGACTGTTACAGGTACCTTTGTCATCAATGGTGCAGAACGAGTAATTGTCAGCCAGTTAGTACGTTCCCCTGGAATCTATTACGCAATAGCGCATGATAAACTTGGTAAGAGACTGTTCTCCAGTACTGTTATCCCGAACAGAGGTGCATGGCTGGAATATGAGACAGACTCTAATGATGTTTTCTATGTACGTGTTGACAGAACAAGAAAGGTTCCGATCACTGTTCTGATCCGAGCACTTGGTGTAGGAAGCAATGCAGAGATTATTGATCTCTTCGGTGAAGAGCCAAAGATCCTTGCAAGTTTTACAAAGGATACATCCACCAACTATCAGGAAGGTCTTCTTGAATTATACAAGAAAATCCGTCCGGGTGAGCCGCTTGCAGTTGAGAGTGCGGAGAGCCTTATCAATGCAATGTTCTTTGATCCGAGAAGATATGACCTTGCGAAAGTTGGACGTTATAAATTTAACAAGAAGCTCCACCTCAACAGAAGAATCGTTGGTCACAGACTGGCTGAGGATGTTGTTGATGCTTCTACAGGCGAAATCCTGGCAGAAGAAGGAACTGTTGTGACAAAAGAAATGGCAAATACCATCCAGAACAGCGCTGTTCCATATGTATGGATCCTTGGCGAGGAAGACCGTAGAATCAAGGTTCTTTCTAACTTAATGGTTGATATCCGCCACTATCTTCCGGAAATCGAAGATCCAAAGAGCATCGGTGTTACAGAAGCAGTATACTACCCTGTTCTCGAAAACATTCTGGAAGAAAATGATACATTAGAAGACAGGATTGCAGCAATCCACAGAGATATCCATGATCTGATCCCGAAGCATATCACAAAAGAAGACATCTTTGCTTCTATTAACTACAATATGCATCTGGAATATGGCCTTGGCAATGCCGATGATATCGACCACCTGGGCAACCGTCGTATACGTGCGGTAGGTGAGCTGCTTCAGAACCAGTACAGAATCGGTCTTTCCAGACTGGAACGTGTGGTTCGTGAGAGAATGACAACTCAGGATACAGAGAATATTTCTCCACAGTCCCTGATCAATATTAAACCTGTAACTGCAGCAGTGAAAGAGTTCTTCGGTTCTTCCCAGCTGTCACAGTTTATGGATCAGAACAACCCTCTTGGTGAGCTGACACACAAGAGACGTCTTTCCGCCCTGGGACCTGGCGGTCTGTCACGAGACAGAGCCGGATTCGAGGTTCGAGATGTCCATTACTCCCATTACGGAAGAATGTGCCCTGTCGAGACACCTGAAGGTCCTAACATCGGTCTGATCAACTCTCTTGCATCTTATGCAAGAATCAATCAGTACGGATTTATTGAGGCACCATACCGCAAGATCGACAAAGCAGATCCTAAGAATCCTCGTGTAACAGATGAGGTTGTATATATGACTGCTGATGAAGAGGATAATTACCATGTAGCACAGGCGAATGAGCCTCTGGACGAAGAAGGACATTTCATTCATAAGAATGTATCCGGCCGTTTCCGTGAAGAGACTCAGGAGTATGAGCGTCATATGTTTGATTACATGGACGTATCTCCTCGTATGGTATTCTCCGTCGCTACTGCCCTGATCCCGTTCCTGCAGAACGACGATGCCAACCGTGCGCTGATGGGATCAAACATGCAGCGTCAGGCTGTGCCGCTTCTGACAACAGAGGCTCCGGCAGTTGGTACTGGTATGGAAGTGAAGACAGCAGTTGACTCCGGTGTCTGCGTAGTTGCAAAGAAATCCGGTACTGTACTTCGTTCCACATCTACAGATATCAGCATTAAGAATGATGATGGTACAAAAGATGATTACCATCTGACTAAATATCTGAGAAGTAACCAGAGTAACTGTTATAACCAGAAACCAATCGTATTCCAGGGTGAGCACGTAGAGGCAGGACAGGTTATCGCAGATGGTCCTTCCACAGCAAACGGAGAACTTGCTCTTGGTAAGAACCCGCTGATCGGATTCATGACATGGGAAGGTTATAACTACGAGGATGCGGTACTCCTCAGTGAAAGACTTGTTATGGACGATGTTTATACATCTGTTCATATTGAAGAATATGAATGTGAAGCCCGTGATACCAAACTGGGACCGGAAGAGATCACACGTGATGTTCCTGGCGTGGGTGATGACGCTCTGAA
The DNA here is from genome assembly GCF_025148125.1 of Blautia wexlerae DSM 19850. Classification (NCBI taxonomy): domain Bacteria; kingdom Bacillati; phylum Bacillota; class Clostridia; order Lachnospirales; family Lachnospiraceae; genus Blautia; species Blautia wexlerae. Next base: position 4,109,900 of record NZ_CP102267.1, on the reverse strand, counting down.
GGATCTGGATGAGCGTGGTATTATCCGTATCGGTGCTGAAGTACGTGCCGGCGATATCCTTGTTGGTAAAGTTACTCCTAAGGGAGAGACAGAGCTTACGGCAGAAGAGAGACTTCTTCGTGCGATCTTTGGTGAGAAAGCACGTGAAGTACGTGATACTTCTCTGAAAGTACCTCACGGTGAATACGGTATTATCGTAGATGCCAAGGTATTTACAAGAGAGAACGGCGATGAGATGTCACCTGGTGTTAACCAGTCCGTACGTATCTACATCGCACAGAAGAGAAAGATTTCCGTTGGTGATAAGATGGCCGGACGTCATGGTAACAAGGGTGTTGTTTCCCGTGTACTTCCTGTTGAAGATATGCCATTCCTTCCGAACGGACGTCCTCTTGATATCGTGCTGAATCCTCTGGGTGTGCCTTCCCGAATGAATATCGGACAGGTCCTGGAGATTCACTTAAGTCTTGCTGCGAAAGCACTTGGATTCAACGTTGCAACTCCTATTTTCCAGGGTGCAAACGAGCATGATATCCAGGATACACTGGAACTTGCAAACGACTATGTAAACACAGAAGACTTTGAAGAGTTCCGCGAGAAATACAAAGACATTTTAGCACCGGATGTAATGCAGTATCTGGATGAGAACAAAGCCCACAGAGCACTGTGGAAGGGTGTTCCGATCTCCAGAGACGGTAAAGTGCGTCTGCGTGACGGCCGTACAGGAGAGTACTTCGACAGTCCTGTAACAATTGGTCACATGCACTATCTGAAGCTGCACCATCTGGTTGATGATAAGATCCATGCACGTTCTACAGGTCCTTACTCTCTGGTAACACAGCAGCCACTGGGTGGTAAAGCACAGTTCGGTGGACAGCGTTTCGGTGAGATGGAGGTTTGGGCACTGGAAGCATACGGTGCATCTTACACACTGCAGGAAATCCTGACAGTAAAATCCGATGATGTTGTTGGACGTGTTAAGACATACGAAGCAATCATCAAGGGTGACAATATTCCTGAGCCGGGTATTCCGGAATCCTTCAAGGTTCTCTTAAAAGAACTTCAGTCTCTTGGTCTGGATGTGAAGGTACTCAAGGATGACAATACAGAAGTACATCTTCTTGAATCTGTAGATTACGGTGACACAGACCTTCGTTCTGTCATCGAGGGAGATTCCAGAAGACATCACGACAGAGAAGAAGACTACGGCAAACATGGCTATACAAAGCAGGAGTTTGACGGAGAAGAACTCGTTGACATTGACGAGGATGAAGATGAGGATGACTTCATTGAGCTGGATGAGGCTCTTGAAGACAATGACGAAGAGTAAGAAAGGGGAAAGAATACATGGCAGAAACAACTAACGCCAATGAAACATATCAGCCAATGACTTTCGATGCCATCAAAATCGGACTGGCGTCCCCTGAGAAAATCAGAGAGTGGTCAAGAGGCGAGGTTTTAAAACCTGAGACCATCAACTACCGTACCTTAAAGCCGGAGAAAGACGGACTTTTCTGTGAAAGAATCTTTGGACCGAGCAAGGACTGGGAGTGCCACTGTGGAAAGTACAAAAAGATTCGCTATAAAGGCGTTGTCTGCGACAGATGTGGTGTAGAAGTTACCAAATCCTCTGTACGTAGAGAGCGTATGGGACATATCGAGCTGGCTGCTCCGGTATCCCACATCTGGTATTTCAAAGGAATTCCGTCCCGTATGGGACTGATCCTTGACATTTCTCCGAGAACTCTGGAGAAAGTTCTTTACTTTGCTAACTATATCGTACTGGATCCGGCTAATTCCGGACTCCAGTACAAACAGGTACTTACAGAGAGAGAATATCAGGATGCACGTGAGGCTTATGGATATGATTTCCGCGTAGGTATGGGTGCAGAATCCATCAAAGAGCTTCTTGAGGCAATTGATCTTGAGAAAGATTCTGTTGAACTGAAAAAAGAATTAAAAGATGCTACAGGCCAGAAACGTGCCAGAATCATCAAACGTCTGGAAGTTGTAGAATCCTTCCGCGAGTCAGGAAACCGTCCTGAGTGGATGATCATGACAGTGATCCCTGTAATCCCGCCGGATCTTCGTCCTATGGTTCAGCTGGATGGAGGACGTTTCGCTACATCTGACTTAAATGACCTTTACAGAAGAATCATCAACCGTAACAACCGTCTGAAGAGACTTCTGGAATTAGGCGCACCGGATATTATCGTTCGTAACGAGAAACGTATGCTTCAGGAAGCTGTTGATGCCCTGATCGACAACGGTCGTCGCGGACGTCCTGTAACAGGTCCTGGAAACAGAGCCCTGAAATCCCTTTCTGATATGCTGAAAGGTAAATCCGGACGTTTCCGTCAGAACCTTCTCGGTAAACGAGTTGACTATTCCGGACGTTCCGTTATCGTTGTAGGACCGGAACTTAAGATTTATCAGTGTGGTCTTCCGAAAGAGATGGCCATTGAGCTGTTCAAACCTTTCGTTATGAAAGAGCTTGTTGCCAACGGAACTTCACACAACATTAAGAACGCCAAGAAAATGGTTGAGAAGCTGGAGCCTGCTGTATGGGATGTTCTGGAGGATGTTATCAAAGAACATCCGGTTATGCTGAACCGAGCACCTACACTGCATCGTCTTGGTATCCAGGCATTCGAACCGATCCTTGTAGAAGGTAAAGCGATCAAACTGCATCCGCTGGTTTGTACCGCATTCAACGCTGACTTCGATGGTGACCAGATGGCCGTACATCTTCCGCTTTCACAGGAAGCACAGGCAGAGTGCCGTTTCCTTCTGTTATCACCGAACAACCTGCTGAAACCTTCTGATGGTGGTCCTGTAGCCGTTCCTTCACAGGATATGGTACTTGGTATCTACTATCTGACTCAGGAAAGACCTGGAAACAAGGGTGAAGGCAAGTTCTTCAAGAGCGTAAACGAAGCAATCCTTGCTTATGAGAATAAAGTAATCACACTGCAGTCCAGAATCCATGTTCGCTGCAGCAAGACAATGCCGGACGGATCCGTTCTGACCGGTACAGTAGAATCTACACTTGGACGTTTCCTGTTTAACGAAATCCTTCCACAGGATCTTGGTTTCGTAGACAGAAGTGTTCCGGGAAATGAACTTCTTCTTGAGGTTGACTTCCTGGTAGCCAAGAAACAGCTGAAACAGATTCTTGAAAAAGTTATCAATACTCACGGTGCTACAAAGACTGCTGAGGTTCTTGATGCGATCAAAGCTACAGGTTACAAATATTCCACACGTGCAGCCATGACTGTTGCCATTGCCGATATGACAGTTCCGCCTCAGAAACCGGAAATGATCAAACAGGCTCAGGATACTGTAGACCTTATCACAAAGAACTATAAACGTGGTCTTATCACCGAGGAAGAGCGTTACAAAGAAGTTGTTGATACATGGAAGAAGACTGACGATGAGCTTACACATGCTCTGCTGACCGGTCTTGATAAATACAACAACATCTTCATGATGGCTGACTCCGGTGCCCGTGGTTCCGATAAACAGATCAAACAGCTTGCAGGTATGCGAGGACTGATGGCCGATACAACCGGTCACACCATCGAGCTGCCTATCAAGTCAAACTTCCGTGAAGGTCTTGACGTACTGGAATACTTCATGTCTGCACATGGAGCACGTAAAGGTATGTCCGATACAGCTCTTCGTACAGCCGATTCAGGTTACCTGACAAGACGTATGGTTGACGTTTCTCAGGATCTGATCGTACGTGAGACAGACTGCTGTGAAAACAGAGATGAGATCTCAGGTATGTATGTAGAATCTTTTGTAGATGGTAAAGAAGAGATCGAAGGACTTCAGGAGCGTATCACAGGTCGTTTCTCCTGTGAGACAATTAAGAATAAAGATGGCGAAGTTATCGTAAAAGCCAACCATATGATCACACCGAAACGTGCTGCCCGCATCATGAAAGAAGGCGTGGACAACCAGACAGGCGGATCTATCGAGAAAGTTAAGATCCGTACAATCCTTACATGTAAATGTAAAGTTGGTATCTGTGCGAAATGTTACGGTGCGAACCTTGCAACCGGCGAGCCGGTACAGGTTGGTGAATCTGTCGGTATCATCGCTGCTCAGTCTATCGGTGAGCCAGGTACACAGCTTACCATGCGTACTTTCCACAGTGGTGGTGTTGCCGGTGGAGATATCACACAGGGTCTTCCTCGTGTCGAGGAGCTTTTTGAGGCAAGAAAGCCGAAAGGTCTTGCCATCATCACAGAGATTCCTGGTGTTGCTGTTATCAATGACACTAAGAAGAAACGTGAAGTTATCGTTACAGATCAGGAAATAGGAGAATCCAAGACTTACCTTATTCCATACGGATCCCGTATCAAGATCACAGACGGACAGATCCTTGAAGCAGGTGATGAACTTACAGAAGGTAGCGTAAATCCGCATGATATCCTGAGAATTAAGGGTGTACGTGCAGTTCAGGATTATATGATCCGTGAAGTACAGCGTGTATATCGTCTCCAGGGTGTTGAGATCAGCGATAAGCATATCGAAGTTATTGTTCGTCAGATGCTGAAGAAAATCCGTATCGAAGATAACGGGGATACAGAATTCCTTCCTGGAACACTGGTTGACTTCCTTGAATACGAGGACGTTAACGAGCAGATGGAAAAAGAAGGCAAACAGCCTGCAGATGGAAAACAGGTTATGCTTGGTATTACCAAGGCATCTCTTGCTACAAACTCCTTCCTGTCAGCCGCTTCCTTCCAGGAAACAACTAAAGTTCTGACTGAAGCCGCTATCAAGGGTAAAGTTGACCCGCTGATCGGTCTGAAAGAGAACGTAATCATCGGTAAACTGATTCCTGCAGGTACCGGTATGAAACGCTACAGAGATGTAAGACTCAACAGCACAATGCCTGAACCGGAAGTAAAGGTTGAAGATATAGCCGAAGAACTTACGGAAGATGAAGAAATCAAAGATGATGAGATGATCACAATGGATGAAGAACTTCCGGAAGACGAAGAATTCGATGTTGAAGAATCTGATGAAGAAGAGGCTGCTGAAGACGAAGCTGATGATCAGGCTTCAGACGATGCAGAAGACAACGAATGATTCAACGGAGTAGATAACTTATCCGGACTGATTTGATATGAATTCACAAGAGAACTATCTGTGCCGACAGATTTTGCCGGCGAGGTAGTTCTCTTTTATTTTCCGGAACATTCCATTGCCGAAAAAAGAGAAAAATACAAAGAAACTGCTTTTTGTGTTATAATACCAGTACATTATGAGCAGGTAATGAACTGTGAAGTATTTTTACAGTTATGATAAATATACATTTTTGTTTCCGGTAACAGCTTGTAAAAAGCATTGACCGGGACAGGGAAGGAAATAGAAATTGAACAGAAATGGAGGTGCAATATGGATAAAGAACTTCCGGTTTCAGCATGGCCGGAATGGAAAATCATAGAGAAAATCGGCGAAGGCTCTTTTGGAAAGGTGTATAAGGCACAGAGAACAGAACGTGGAAAATCTTTCTATTCTGCTATCAAGATCATCAATATACCCGGAAGCCAGAGCGAGTTGAACAGCGTACGTTCTGAAACAGGGGATGAGCAGTCCACAAGACAGTATTTTCAGAATCTGGTTGAGGAATGTATTCAGGAAATCAGTACCATGGAATACTTTCGAGGAAACTCTTACATTGTCTCTGTAGAAGATTTTAAGGTTATGGAATATCTGGATGTCATTGGATGGGAGATTTCCATAAGGATGGAATATCTGACAAGTTTTATGGATTACTGTGCGGAAAAGCAGCTTACTGAGAAAGAGGTAATAAAGCTGGGAATGGATTTGAGTAAGGCACTGGAATATTGCCGGAAACTTAAGATCATTCACAGGGATATCAAGCCGGAGAATATTTTTGTATCCAGATTTGGCGATTTTAAGCTTGGAGATTTCGGAATTGCACGTGAACTTGAGCGAACCATGAGCGGATTTTCCAAGAAAGGTACTTACTCTTATATGGCGCCTGAGATGTATAAAGGTGAGAAATATGACAGCAGGGTAGATATTTATTCTCTTGGGATTGTGCTGTACAGGCTGGTGAATCATAACAGACTGCCATTTATGAGTCTGGAAAAACAGTTTATCACTTACAGGGATAAGGAAAATGCATTAAATAAGCGTGTTGCAGGAGAGCAGATGAGTGCACCTGTGGATGCAGGAACACAGTTTGCCCGTATTATCATGAAGGCCTGTGCTTATGATCCTGCACAGAGATATCAGACACCGGAGGAGCTTTATAGTGCGTTGGATGATCTGAAAAATGGAAGATCTGGCAGAATCCGGCAGTTACAAAACGGTGTTCAGAAAGCAGGAACGGATAAAACAGAATCATATAGTGCAATTGCACAGAACGGCAGAGCAGCACAGAATGTTACATCAGATGCTGAAAATGTACGAAAAAGTACAGTGCAGAATACGTCGGTACAGAATACCCAGGGAAATAAAAAAACATCAGATTTTCAGAATACTGCAAAAAGAAAACGTGCTGTAAACAATGTTCCGGCGAGCGGCTTTACAGATAAAGAAACAATGTCAGTTGTAGCAGAACAGAAAATACAGCCACAGGAAACGCCATCAGAAACAGTTGCGATAAGATCTGCGCGTGCTGTGGAAGCCAGAAAGCGAAGACGCAGGAAGAAACAGCTGCTGCGCAGGGCATTGCTTGCAATTGTGGCAGGTACAGCGATACTTATGATGGCCGCCGTCTATTACAGAGTAAGTACAGATCATGCTCAGGAAGGACAGGAGGATAATCCGATCGCAATTCTGGATGATGAGAAATACAGCTCCACAAAATCCGGATCCAAAGATTTCTCCAAGGCTCTGGATACGATCAAGGAGCAGGCAACAACTATCACAGATAATCTGAACAGTTACGACTGGGTTGGAACAGAAGGAGCTGTTCTGCGATATCTGAGAAGGGTAAAGACCACTCAGCAGGCAGATGGAAATCTGGATATTGAGAGTGAATGCATGAAAGCTCTGGTCTATCCGGCAGAATCCGGAGATGGAGTTTATGAAGAATATTTCTACTGGGGAGAGAAGTTATTCTTTGCATATATCTGGTATGATGAAACTTCAGAATATTATTATTATAACGACGGCGAACTGATAAGATGGATCGATTCCAATGGAAAGTGTCACGATAACGAAAAAGATAATGAGGAATTCGTGAAACGTGGCGAGAAATACTGGAACAATTCATTGAAAGCATTGAAGGGAGAAGGAACAAAGACAGATAATGGCAATGTATCAGATTGAATGTGCATATACCTGCCATACAGGAAATATCCGGGCAAATAATGAAGATAATTTCTGGTGTTTTGGGGAATCCCTTCCGGTGAACAATGAAGGAACAAAGGGTATCTGCTCAAAGATTATTTCGGGTAACAGAGCACCGGCAATGGCGGTATTTGACGGTATGGGAGGAGAAAGCTGCGGCGAGATTGCAGCCTTTCTTGCATCAGAAGAATTTGGAAAATTTTATAATGCGAATAAAAGAATGCTGAGGGATATGCCGGAAGATTTTATAGACGATGTATGTGAGAAGATGAATCAGGCAGTATGCAGATATGGAACAGATCATCATATTTGGAGCATGGGAAGCACAATGGCAATGCTCCTCTTTACACCAGAGTCTATGTTTGCCTGCAATCTTGGGGACAGCAGGATTTATTTTATGGATGGCGGTAAGCTTCAGCAGATTTCCACAGACCATGTTTTTGGTGGTACGGCAGTTGGGAAAGCCCCGTTAACCCAGTATCTTGGACTTCCTGAAGAGCTGCAGAGACTGGAACCTTCTGTGACAGAAATCGAGCATAAGGAGGGATACAGATATCTTCTGTGTTCAGATGGAGTAACAGATATGCTTTCGGACAGTGAGATAGAGGCGATTCTGTCACAGGATATGGAAATCCCGGAGATTGTAAATGATCTTCTTAAAAATGCTCTCCAAAAAGGTGGGAGAGATAATGTGACGATCGTGCTCTGTGAAGTACAGAAGCTGGATACAGTCCGCAGAATGAAAGAATGGATGAAAAATCTGAAAGATAAAAAATGAGAGGTGGGGCAGCATGAAGAACCGTATGCAGGATCTGGATTTTGAACAGAATGTTGCGTTTGATAAAGTACAGGAGTATGAATTTACCAGAAGGGCGGCACAGAGATTTCGGCAGGTGGTAAGCCTGGACAGTTTTGAAGACGAAGATGCGGATGTTATTTTCCACTATTTATATAAAGAGATGGAACTGGTGTCCTTTGGCGACCATCTGAAGAGATATATTTATGAAAGGGCAGAGCTGGAAGAACCCTTCTCGGAGGTTCCACAGGAAGTGTATAAGGAGATCGTAGTAGATTCCTTTAAGGAAACCTATACGCCCAAATCTATGAATCCTACCTCTACCAAGTTGTCGGCACTGGTGAATAACTGGCTGAATCAGGCATCTGTAAAAAGAGAAACTGTTTTTCTTCTGGGGTTTGGGTTGAAAATGACCACAGAGGATGTGTCGGATTTCCTGACAAGAGTACTGAAAGAACAGGATTTTGATTTTTACAATCCGGACGAGGTGATCTACTGGTATTGTTACAGTACGCAGCAGGGTTATCATAAAGCAGAGGAATTGAAAAAAAATATGAGATACTCGCTCCTGTGGAAGTGGAAAATACTCAGGTTTTATACGGAAGCAACCTGTGCCTTGATACGGAGGAGAAACTGATCGATTATCTTGCCCGACTGAAATCAAAAAGAGTAGATCCCATATCTGAGAAAAGTCAGGCATTTCAGGAGTTTACAAAGCTTTTATATCATGCGAAGCAGATTATTGCCGGACTGTATCAGCATGATGAAGAGGAAAAAGGTGGGGATAAGGTGTGGACAGCAGAAAGAATTACACCTTCTGATGTGGAAAAAGTAATCTGCAGCGGAATCCCCATCAACAAAATGGGCAATCTGAAGAAAATGTCTGCCTCCATTCTGGCAAAGCATTTCAGCCAGAAGCGTTTCAGCAGGCAGAGGATTACAAATATTTTAAGCCACAAACTCCCGGTGGAGCGCTTTGACCTGATCACACTGGAATTCTTTATCGTATCCCAGGAAATGGAGGATGATGATCCTTTTAACAGATACAAGCATTTTCTGGATGAGATTCAGGATATTCTGCTTCGATGTGGAATGGGAGAGATATACATAGTAAATCCATACGAATGTTTCCTTCTCATGTGCCTTCTCACAGACTGTCCGCTGGCAGTATTTTCGGAGATATGGGAGAAGTCCTATGAAGAGGGGGAAGCTGAAGAGGCATAATGGTATCAACAATTGTACAGCCGGTGCCGGATATGGCACGAAAGGCTGTGGAACTTTTATTAAAGAAAATAAAAGGGGAAGAGATTGAGACATTGACGATTCTTCCTGTTGAATTTGCAGAAGGAGGCACAACCCGTTAAGGGATGTGCCTCCTTCTTTTAACCGAATCAAGTAAGTCCCCTGCGTAGGTTGCGAATATCTGTCTGATTTATGACAATTATCTGGATAGACTGTAGATTCAGAAGAGTGTGTTTATTCATTATAGTATCCGTAGATAGCACGTGCATCTGCAGCAATGGTGCTTTGGGCTGCACCGGTATCAGTAAGATCCTGTGACATAAAGCATACTACAAGATCAATTCCTTTGGCTGTATCATAGATGATCGCTGCATCATTTTCTACAGTGTCAAGTTCGCCGGTCTTATTGGCAGTACCGACGCCTTCTGGAAGTTGTGCAGGGATCTTGTTTTTACGCTGCTGCATTTTTAAGTGATAATACATTGCATCTGCGTTTGGAAGGGTAGAAGCGGGAAGGGTTCCATTGACAGTCTGGTATATCTGCTTTAAAAAGGTTCCACAGTCTTTGACGGATGTATAGTTGTCGCCGTTTTCTTTACCTGCGAGAAGCAGGCGGTTCATCTGGGTGCTGGTGAAACCATGTTCCTGGCAGAAGCCATTTACTTTTGCCATGCCTGCAGAGTCATCGCCGTTTCCAAGCCAGTTTACCAGAGTGTTGGCAGCATCATTATCACTGACAGTGATCATGGCTGAAATATTACTGTCAATTTCGTCTCCGTTGTGAGACTGGGAGAGGGTATCGTAGTTTTCGTATACAGCTCCCATAATATACAGTTTGATCAGGCTTGCTGCCTGCATGGGAGTATCGTTGATCATGCCTTCAGAATCTTTCGACAGGTTGCAGACATAGACGGACCAGGTTCCGTTATCAGCCGGCAGCAGGGACTGTACCTGTTTCAGGAGATTGTCCATGCTGGAATCAGTGTTGTCGGTAAATGTGTTGTTGGAGGAAGGGGAAAGTGTTCCGTTCTGTTGTTCGGGTTCTGAAGATGGTTCAGCGGATTCTGACTGTGCAGGAGATGTTTCTCCGGTGGCTGCCTTGACAGAACTTTCCTGTTCTCTTAATTCATCTAACTGATCTGCCTGACTGATAAGGGTATTTGCATCAGTGGAAATCTCCTCTACGGTTTTGGAGAGTGTCTGTACTTTTTGCTGTAGTGTGACGAGATGGTTCAGTGATAAAAATGAAACAGCTGCCAGTGCAATCACTGCAACAGTCAGTATGCCGATCACTATATAGAGAAAAATAGGTTTTTCATTTGGCTTTTTATTCATTGCGGTTTTCCTTTCGTAATTATTATTGTAATCAGGATTGCGGGAACTGCGAAGCTGCGTAACAATCCGCAGATATCAAGTCAGGGGCAAAATGCTTTTTGACACTTACATCATCATGATGCAAAGTAGCTGTCAATGCCATTTGCGATTCCCTGTACCATTGTTTTCTGGAATTCTGCGTCATTCATTTTCAGATCGTCATTCTGGCTTGTCATAAATCCCATTTCAAGGATCGTAACAGGAACAGTGCTCCAGTTAATTCCTGTCATTGTGTCAGTGTACTGGATTCCAAGGTTCTGAAAACCTGTTGCAGCACAGTAGGAATCGATGATGCACCGGGATAATCGATCAGACTGTTCAAACAGTTGTGGGATATAAGGGTTATTCTGAGAGGGCGACATGGTCAGTGCTCCTGATGCAGTATGGGAATCATCGCCGTTTGCATGGATGCGGACATAAATCTCTGCGCCTTGTGCAGCAGCATATTGTGCGCGTTCCATGTTGCTGATGGCTGTTTCATTGTCTGTTCGTGTCATGACTACCTGATAGCCTCTCTGTTCCAGTTCATCCTTTAGTTGAAGAGAGACCTCCAGATTGAGCTGGTATTCGGGAACACCACTGTAGGTTCCCTGAGTTCCGCTGGTACATTTTGCTTTCATTTCAGAAGAACCGGGACCGTTGGGCTCCGGGGCACTCATATCCACGGACTCACTCTGATGCCCTGGATCGATTCCTATTATATGTCCGCCTGTTTCGGCATCGGAGGAGAAAACGCCGGCACTGGAATCAGAAGAGGCGCTGGTGCTGTTCTGGCTGAATACAGAAGGCTTTGATGAAGATTCTTCCGGGATTTCAGCTTTTTCTTTTGTTTTCTTCTGTGTGGCTGTCTGTTGTTTTTGTTTCATGCGATTGATATTTGACTGGACTGTGTCTATGGCGGTAGTGTACTTGTCTACTGCCTGTTTGACTTCGTCGTGTTTTGCAGTGATCTGTTCGGAGATTGTGTCGACTTCTTTTTCGGTAGAGAGGATCTGGTGCAGTGTGGTCCTGTTAAAGAAGATCAGGGCTATGATGCACAGGAGTCCTGTCAGAAACAGAAGGATGCTGATCATGCTGGGTTTCTTCATATATTATAGTGTCCTTTCCTGAGTTTATAGAATGTTATAGTGTGTCTGCAAGTTGATTTGCCTGCTTTGGTTGTTATTATAATAAAAGGGAGGGGGAAATGCAATTGTTAGTGAAGGGGACGCGCCGGATAATATTTATTTTGTGTGCGGTTTCGGACGCTAAGAGATATTATAGCAGTTCTAGTAAATAATGCATCTTAATCCAGCCCATCAGAGTGTGAAATCCTGCGTCAGATATCTTTGCCGTGCGTTAGCACGCCTGCAGATATCTTCCTTGTCTTTCGCACTCTGCTGAACTGTCTTAAATGCATTATTTACTAGGACTGCTATAAATCTGCAGAAATCTGCTAAAAGCATGAGCAGCCCTCTCAAACTCGCTACGTTGCAAACTTCGCTCAAACACGTGAGACGGTCTGCTCATAACGCAGATTTCTGCAGATTAAGTATCTCTAAGCATCCTGCAAATGCACACAAAATAAATATTATCCGGCGCTGGGATTCGCGGTGGGGAAGTGGCAGTAAAGTGGTTGGAGGGGGAGCATATTGTCAGATAAGTTTAATATGGTGATGTAGTGTATGAGGAAAGGATTTTTTGGTTATGATAAAAATATGAAAAAATACTGTAAAATTCAGGAGAAATGCCTTGACAGTGTGAGTTTTACGGGATATAATGAGCAAGCGTGCAAAAGGAACGTTTAATTTTTTTGTGCGTAATTACACGAATAGCAACCGCAAGGCCCCATAGAAAAATCTATGGAGAAATAAATCGGGAGGTGAAATGGAATGCCAACATTCAACCAGTTAGTAAGAAAAGGACGCCAGACATCTGTAAAGAAATCTACAGCTCCGGCTCTCCAGAAAACATTCAACTCTTTAAGAAAGAAAGCAGTTGAACAGTCTGCACCACAGAAACGTGGCGTTTGTACAGCAGTTAAGACTGCAACTCCTAAGAAGCCTAACTCAGCTCTTAGAAAAATCGCCAGAGTTCGTCTTTCCAACGGAATCGAAGTAACAAGCTACATCCCAGGAGAAGGTCACAACCTTCAGGAGCATAGCGTTGTTCTTATCCGTGGTGGAAGGGTTAAGGACTTACCTGGTACAAGATACCACATCATCAGAGGTACTCTTGATACTGCAGGTGTTGCTAACAGAAAACAGGCCCGTTCTAAATACGGCGCTAAGAGACCGAAAAAGAAATAATTCTAAAAAGGTTTCATAAGAATTTTAAGAGCTGATCCTATTGTTTGGGACAGCAGGAATTAATCAATCGAAAATTCACGGAAGACTAGAACTATGAATTTGTACGGTATTCCATATACCCTGCCGGTTGCGGGTTAAATATAGGACCTTACCAGTGCGAACATGCAATAGTTATCTGCGTGAGTACCGATGATTTAATCACAATGATTAAGGAGGGAAGTAACGTGCCACGTAAAGGACATACTCAGAAAAGAGACGTTCTGGCAGATCCAATGTACAACAATAAAGTGGTTACCAAACTTATCAATAACATCATGTTAGACGGTAAGAAAGGTGTAGCACAGAAAATTGTTTACGGTGCATTCGCCAGAATCGAAGAAAAAGCTGGTAAACCAGCACTTGAAGTTTTCGAAGAGGCTATGAACAACATCATGCCACTTCTTGAAGTAAAAGCTAGACGTATCGGTGGTGCTACTTATCAGGTTCCGATCGAGGTAAGAGCAGACAGACGTCAGGCACTGGCTCTTCGCTGGTTAACAATGTTCTCTCGTAAAAGAGGCGAGAAAACAATGGAAGAAAGACTTGCAAATGAGCTTTTAGATGCAATGAACAACACAGGTGCATCCGTTAAGAGAAAAGAAGACATGCACAAGATGGCTGAGGCAAATAAAGCATTTGCTCACTATCGCTTCTAATATAGGAGGAAAATCCATTGGCTAAAGAGGGAAGAGAATATCCATTAGAGCGTACCAGAAATATTGGTATTATGGCTCATATCGATGCGGGTAAAACAACTCTTACAGAACGTATCCTGTATTATACAGGTGTCAACTATAAGATTGGTGATACTCATGAAGGTACTGCTACCATGGACTGGATGGAACAGGAGCAGGAGAGAGGTATCACAATCACTTCAGCGGCTACAACATGTCACTGGACTCTGGAAGAGAACTGCAAACCGAAGCCAGGTGCTCTGGAACATCGTATCAACATCATTGATACCCCAGGTCACGTTGACTTCACAGTAGAAGTTGAGCGTTCTCTTCGTGTACTTGACGGTGCTGTCGGCGTTTTCTGTGCTAAGGGTGGTGTTGAACCGCAGTCTGAAAACGTATGGCGTCAGGCCGACACTTACAATGTACCACGTATGGCATTCATCAACAAGATGGATATCCTTGGTGCAAACTTCTACGGTGCAGTAGAGCAGATCAAGACTCGTCTTGGTAAAAACGCAATCTGCTTACAGCTGCCAATCGGAAAAGAAGATGATTTCAAAGGAATCATTGACTTATTCGAAATGAAAGCTTACATCTACAACGATGAAAAAGGTGATGACATCTCCATCGTTGATATTCCTGAAGACATGAAGGAAGATGCTGAGCTTTATCATACAGAGCTCATTGAGAAAATCTGTGAGCTTGATGACGACTTAATGATGGAATATCTTGACGGTGAAGAACCAACTGTTGAGAGACTGAAAGCAACATTAAGAAAAGCGACATGCGAGTGTACAGCTGTTCCGGTTTGCTGTGGTTCTGCTTACAGAAACAAAGGTGTTCAGAAGCTTCTTGATGCTATCCTTGAGTATATGCCGGCTCCTACAGACATTCCTCCAATCCAGGGAACTGATCTGGACGGTAACGAAGTAGTGAGACATTCTTCTGATGAAGAACCATTCTCAGCTCTGGCATTTAAGATCATGACAGACCCATTCGTTGGTAAACTTGCATATTTCCGTGTATACTCCGGTACAATGAATTCCGGTTCTTATGTACTTAACGCTACTAAGGACAAGAAAGAACGTGTTGGACGTATCCTTCAGATGCATGCTAACAAACGTATGGAACTTGATAAAGTATATTCCGGTGATATCGCTGCAGCAATCGGATTTAAATTCACAACAACTGGTGATACAATCTGTGACGAGCAGCATCCGGTAATCCTGGAGTCCATGGAATTCCCAGAACCAGTTATCGAGCTAGCTATCGAGCCTAAGACTAAAGCTGGACAGGGTAAACTTGGTGAAGCTCTTGCAAAACTTGCAGAAGAAGACCCGACATTCCGTGCACATACAGATCAGGAAACAGGACAGACCATTATCGCTGGTATGGGTGAGCTTCATCTGGATATCATCGTTGACCGTCTCCTTCGTGAATTCAAGGTAGAGGCTAACGTAGGTGCTCCTCAGGTTGCTTACAAAGAAACAATCACCAAACCTGTTGATGTAGACAGCAAGTATGCAAAACAGTCCGGTGGTCGTGGACAGTATGGTCACTGTAAAGTTAAATTCCAGCCTATGGATGCCAACGGAGAAGAACTGTACAAGTTCGAATCCACAGTTGTTGGTGGTGCTATTCCGAAGGAATACATCCCTGCAGTTGGCGAAGGTATCGAAGAGGCTATGAAAGCCGGTATCCTTGGCGGATTCCCAGTAGTCGGCGTATATGCTAACGTATATGATGGTTCTTACCATGAAGTCGACTCTTCTGAAATGGCATTCCATATTGCAGGTTCTCTTGCATTCAAGGATGCTATGCAGAAAGCAGCTCCTGTACTTCTTGAGCCGATCATGAAGGTAGAGGTTACAACACCTGAAGATTACATGGGTGATGTAATCGGTGATATCAACTCCCGTCGTGGACGTATCGAAGGTATGGAAGATATCGGCGGTGGTAAGATGATCCGCGGATATGTACCGCTTTCCGAAATGTTCGGATATGCTACAGACCTTCGTTCCAGAACACAGGGACGTGGTAACTACTCTATGTTCTTTGAGAAATATGAGCAGGTTCCGAAGTCTGTACAGGAAAAAATCCTTTCTAAGAAAGACTGATAATTATTGATCATCTGCAGTCTGCCGGTGTTTAAAGCCGGCAGGGTGTAGGAGATATAAAGTTACTGTTCACTATGTTCTCAGTAATGTGTGAACTGTAATGATACAACAATTGATAATAATACACTGTTTATAGTGTGAAACTTATCAAATTGTATAAAATGCTTGCAAATATTCCGGTTATGCAATATAATCAAGGATAGCAAGTTTAAAACCGAAAAAGGCGCTCTATAATAATATAAGAGCCAAATGTTTTAAGGAGGACGTTTTAAAATGGCAAAAGCTAAGTTTGAGAGAACAAAACCGCATTGTAACATTGGTACCATCGGACACGTTGACCATGGTAAAACAACTTTAACAGCAGCTATCACAAAAGTTCTGTCTGAAAGAGTTGCTGGTAACACAGCTACAGATTTCGCTAATATCGATAAAGCTCCAGAAGAAAGAGAACGTGGTATCACAATTTCTACAGCACACGTTGAGTATGAAACAGAGCATAGACACTATGCACACGTTGACTGCCCAGGCCATGCTGACTACGTTAAGAACATGATCACAGGTGCAGCTCAGATGGATGGTGCTATCCTCGTTGTTGCTGCTACAGATGGTGTTATGGCTCAGACTAAAGAGCACATCCTTCTTTCCCGTCAGGTAGGTGTTCCTTACATCGTTGTATTCATGAACAAATGTGATATGGTTGATGATGAAGAACTTCTTGAACTGGTAGAAATGGAAATCCGTGAACTCTTAAGCGAGTATGACTTCCCAGGAGATGACATCCCGGTTATCCGTGGATCAGCTCTTAAAGCTCTTGAAGATCCGAGCAGCGAGTGGGGAGACAAGATCATGGAACTTATGGATGCTGTTGACAGCTACATTCCAGACCCACAGCGTGACACAGATAAACCATTCGTAATGCCTGTAGAGGATGTATTCTCTATCACAGGTCGTGGTACAGTTGCTACTGGTAGAGTAGAGGCTGGTGTACTTCATGTATCTGACGAAGTTGAAATCGTTGGTATCAAAGAAGAAACACGTAAAGTTGTTGTAACTGGTATCGAAATGTTCCGTAAACTCCTTGATGAAGCTCAGGCTGGTGATAACATCGGTGCACTTCTTCGTGGTGTTCAGAGAAACGAAATCGAGCGTGGACAGGTTCTTGCTAAACCAGGAACACTTACATGCCATACAAAATTCACAGCTCAGGTTTACGTTCTGACAAAAGATGAAGGTGGACGTCATACTCCATTCTTCAACAACTATCGTCCACAGTTCTACTTCAGAACAACAGACGTAACAGGTGTTTGCAACCTTCCAGAAGGAACAGAAATGTGCATGCCTGGAGATAACATCGAAATGACAATCGAACTGATCCACCCAATCGCTATGGCTCAGGGTCTTACTTTCGCTATCCGTGAAGGTGGACGTACTGTTGGATCAGGACGTGTTGCTACAGTTATCGAATAATTTTAGCATAACATCTTAAATTATATATATTGAGTACCGTAAGGTACATTGTGTCCAAACGTAAGATACCCCGGAACCGTAAGGTTTCCGGGGTTTTTCTGTTGCCTGGAAACATAAAAATTATGAAAAATAATTCTATATTAAAATATGGATATTTGATGAAATCTTTGCTGTTGAATGAAGAAGAACCGATATATGGAAAATATGGAATGTTGTGAAAACAGTTCCTGAAGGAACACAGATCAGCAAAATATCAATACTTGCTATTGACTGGAAAGCTGACGGAACACCTGAATCAGATTGATCAGGAAGCCAGAAAGCAGGTGGAAATACTTATGGAACAGATGGTGAAAAAACAGGGTGCGACGGAAGAATTAAAGGCACAGGATCAGATGAAGTGGGTTAGATTAATGATTAATATAAAATCCAGTGCAGAAGAAATTGTAGTGAAAAATACGATATATATGTAGGTGGAAATAGGCGGTCGAAAAGGATCGCTTTTTTCTGTTTTGTGTGTATTGGAATAGTATTTTAAAATGAACTATGGTAGAATAAAGTAAAGACAAATCGAGAGCTTTTGGATAAAATTTTGAAAATTATCGAGGAAGTTACTATGAAAAAATGTAGATATTGTGGCAAAGAATTAGATAGTAATTTGGAATTTTGTAGCAGTGAGTGCGAAAACAGCTATAGAAAGATAATTGAAAAAGATAGACATAAAATTAAGTATTTCATTTCGGGCATTATTTTAGGGTTTTTAGCTATGTTTTATGGTGTTGTGTCAAGCCGCAATTGCATGATTGGAAGTGGAATTATAGTAATGGGGGTCACTGTTGTTTTGCTTCCATTTACTACTTCAGAAACAACTGCTTTATTTGGAAATAAAAAGGCGAGATTTGTTGGAAGAATACTAGGCATGATACTTATAGCGGTTGGAATATGGGTAGGGTTTATTTGATGACAACTTTAGTCTTTAGAGCAAATTAATCAGAAGTTGAGAGGAGATCTCTGTAATGTTTATATTTTTATCTGCGTGTTCACTTTTAGTACCGTTATCTATGATTATATTGGGATATACGTGGAAAGATAAGCCTCCTAAAGATTGGCAGGGGAGTTCGGGATATCGAACTACTATGTCAAGGATGAATGATGAAACATGGAGATATGCACACAGGTGTTGGGGCTGGATAAACTTTGTTTTAGGAATCATCCTGGTGATACTATCGATTTTTATTTTGATTTTAACGAAAGATGATACAAACTTTGAAATGATTTCTGTTTATTTGGTGTTTTTACAATTAGGAATTATGGTGCTTACAATTATTCCGACAGAATTTTTGTTGCATAAACATTTTACAAAGCAAGGAATGAAAAAATAGCTAATTTCCAATTGGCGGAAATGAAAATCGGAAGTTGGAGGATTGAATTATGTGGAATGAATTAGGTATAAGCGGTGGAACCGCAATTGTTATTTTGATTGCACTGTATTTCGTTATCAAATGGGCAGTGAAGAATGGAATCAAAGAAGCCTACAGTGCTATCACTGGAAAGAAAACTGATGAAGATATCCAAAACGAAAAAGAGTTGAAAGAACTTGGATTGGATTCAGAAGATCAATAACTTCAAGTTTGTGGAATCGACTGAAAGGAAGCATTATATGTTCTATATTATTTTTGACTTTGCAATGGCAGTGATTATGCTTTTATTTGGAATATGGTTTTATAGGTCAAAAGGACAAGCATCCAAATTCTTGTCTGGTTATAATATGAAATCAGCAGAAGAACGAAAAAAATATGATGAAAATGCTATGTGTAAGGCATATGGGAAGAGAATGATGTTTATGTCAATTCCTTTTATTGCTGGAATGATTATAGATATTTGGCATATAGGAATCGGTTGTTTAATTGCATGGGTGATATGGTTTGTTATGTTTATTCTGCTGCTTATGGATAGACATAAAAGAGAAGGTTAATTTATAGAGGAATAGAATGCTTTTGGGGTGAAAATACCGTTTATTTGTTTTAGACATACGATGTCCGGTTGAAAATTAGCGGATTCTCGTTTTATGTCGTGGTAATTTGGGTACATATTGGTAAGCTGTAAGTGGAAGAGAGGTAGAGACATGGACACAAAAAAGATTGGAGCTTTTTTAAAGCAATGTCGTAAAGAAAAGAATCTTACGCAAGAGCAGCTTGCCGAGAAGTTTGAGGTATCTGCAAGAACAGTTTCCAGATGGGAAACAGGAATAAATATGCCAGATCTCAGTATACTTGTTCAACTTGCTGAATATTACGATGTTGAGATGAGAGAGCTCCTGGATGGAGAAAGGAGCCAGACTATGAATAAAGAGATGAAAGAAACACTGGACAAAGTTGCGGTGTATGAAGGATGGGTGAAACAAAAAGCATTAAAGGCTGGAAATCTTGCATTTGCATCAATGTTTGTGATTAGTGTGTTAGCGATTATTATTCAGATGTTATTAACTGTGGATATTCGCTTGGTTTTAGGAGAGACAGCAACTGCTTTGGTAGGAGGAATCCTGTACGCCTCTATTATGGTGTATAATGGAATATGGGATAAATGTTTGCCAAAAAGTGCTACTATATGGCGAGATTTTCTCACCAGTGTGATATGTGCAGGAATTTTTACAGTCATCTATGGCATATGTTTATTTAGAATGGGAGCTACAGAAACACAGGTAACACGATTAGCATTGGGATTTCTGATTGGTATTATTATTGTGGCATTTATTATTCTTAGGCTCTTGGCATTTATTAATCGAAAAAGAAACCAGAATTCGTCAAATGTTCAGGAGAAAAAGGAAACTTCTCTATCTAAGGCAGAATGGACAAAAATTTATAATGCACAGAATATAGTAGAGACAGAACAACTTGTAGAAATGTTAAAGCAAAATGGAATAGTAGCTTTTTCTCAGGAAGCAGGTGCGAATGTTGCAATGCATGGGGCACCAGGATTTGGAATATATGGTGTGGATATATTTGTGAAAACCGATGATGCAGAGAAGGCAGTACAGTTGATCAAGGAGATTAATAACCAAGAATGAAGAAAATTTTTGACATTTTCACACATGCGTGCTAATATGATTATAGAAAAAGAGTGCTACCGATAGACGGTTAGTCCGATATATGTTTTGACAAAAATTGCCGCTTAGTTTACCAGACCAGGGCGGCTATTTTTGTGGTTTATTATTATCCTTGCCAAAGGTATATCCAAGACCAAAGCAGGTTAAGCCGAAGCTCACTACTGCTATAAAATCAACAATACTCATGGCTTAGCCCTCCTTTCCAGTGGATTCTCTTTCGAGTTTCTATGTAATCAGAGGGTCACAGTCCCTCTGCTGAAGGACTAACCGCCTACCGTTATGATAGCACCCATGATGTAAATTATAGCAGTTAGGGACATTGTATGCAATAAAAAAATACGAAACATAAAAGAGGCTATAATGAAGATAAAAGATGTTGAAAAACGAACTGGAATTACAAGTTATAATATCAGATTTTATGAGAAAGAAAATTTATTAATTCCGAAAAGAAATCCTGTAAATGGATATCGTGAATATACAGAGGAAGATATTCTTTTGTTAAATCGTATAAAAATGTTAAGGATGTTAGATATTCCGGTTTCAGATATTAGAAAAATTTTATATGAAAAGGAAGCATTAACCAGTGTTTTAAATACACATTTGCTTAAAATTAAAGAAGAAGAAAATAGACTTAGGCAGAATTATTTTTTATGCGAAGAGTTGATAAAAATGGATATGAGTGTGACTGATTTATCAGAAGAGATGTTAGATAAAATGATATCAGGAAAAGAGGAATATATTTACCAATTGGAGAGAATAAAACGGCAGGACAGGATACAAAAAATTTTCGATATTTCTAAATTAATTGTTTGTATTGTAGGGGGAGTAATTGCTGTCATTATGTGCGTGCAATTATATTTGGAATTATGTAATACATATATGAGTGCTCCGTTTAAAGTAATAACTTTTGTTTTGGGTTTGATTTTGGTTGTTTCAATATTACGGATTATAGTGTGTAATGAAACAAAATAAGAATGCGAAGATATTTTTGAGAAAAAGAGGACAAATAGAAAATGTTCTCTTTTTTTCTTGACCTTAAACTTCCTCTAAGGTGTATATATAAGAAAAACAGGGAGGCGAGAGATATGTATGTAAATGTAGAAAATGTAAATTTTGCTTATGATAAGAAGCCAATATTACATGATATTAATTTTGGAATGAATAAGGGAGAGATAACAGGCTTAATTGGTCCTAATGGCGCAGGAAAATCAACAATGCTAAAACTCATGATAAAAAAAATGAAACCTAATAATGGTAAAATTATTATTGGTGATAATGATATATTTTCTATTAAAAGAGAGAATAATCCTGTGACGTTCATTCCAGATATTCCAGTGTACTATGAAGAATTGACTGTTTGGGAGCATCTTCAGTTTATTAAAGCACTGTACCCTGAGAACTCAGTGACAGTTGATTCATTAATTCGAGAATTTAATCTTAATCAGCACCTTAACAAAATTCCATCAGCGCTTTCAAAAGGAACGTTGCAGAAACTTATGATTGCACTTGCATTGTTGCGGCAATACGATGTGCTGCTGGCAGATGAACCGTTTAATGGGTTGGATCCAGCACAAACATATAAATTCAAAAATACTTTAAAAAATTTGAAGAAACAAGATAAAACGATACTCATATCTACACATTTACTAAGTTTGGCTGAAGATTTTTGTGACAGATATATTTTTTTATATGATGGAAGAATAGTCGAACAAGGAACAAAGACAGAAATATTACAAAAGCAGCAGATGAATAAGGAAACTTCGTTGGAACAAATATATATGTCCTTAATTGGTGAGGGAGAGCATTATGCAGGAGTACAGAAAACTGTTATGTGTGAATAAGATTAGAGAAACTAAAAGATTAATAGAAAATATGCTGATACCTATATTGTCTTTGGTAGTTGCGGTAGCTGTTGTTGGATATCAAATTGTGATTAAATTTTTTCCAATAATTCGGAAAATAAATGCATGTAATCTTCGAATATGTTATCTGGTATTTGGATTTTTGATATTATACTCGTTTGGCGTTTGTTTTATTAATGTTAAACCGGCAATTATAATAAAACCGGCATCATTGTTTTTCATTCAAGAGAAAAGGATAAGACAAATGATATCAATAAAATATATAGGGTTAACCTTAAAGGACATTATATTTTCAATCATTCTTTCAGCTTGTATTAATGGAATCCATTTGAATAGAAATTTTCTATTTATATTACTCATAATATTTTTGTTATTAAATACAACTAATTTAATGAGATGGAAAATATATCATGCAAATCAAAGAAGAGATATTGGAATATGGCTGTTATTTAGTATAATCTTGGTAATATCGCTTAAATATTTTTTTATGTGTATTATTATAGATATAGGAATATGGATGTATATGCTAGTTTATGATTTTGGTGTTCTGGAAATAAATGCTTTAAAGTATGAAGATGAGATGCAATTTTTGGAAAAAGTACGTATTGCTCAAAATTTTAATAATACTGTATTGTTAGATCAATATGCAAAAGAAAAAATGGTGAGATATTTACAGAGAAAAAATAAAGTATCCAATTTTTTATATTACTTTCCATTGATATGGAAAGCTCAAATATCTATTTATAGATTAGGCAGAAATTGGATAATAATGGGAATGATTTTGTTTACGATATGTCTAGGAATTTATAAAATGCCTTTTTATTGGACGCTGCCATTTTTACAGCAAGAAGAAATACGTTATATGTTGTTAGGCAGTATATTTGCCGTTTTTCGATTGACTTTACGGAGTATGGTTCAACAGTTGGATAGTATTCTTGAAAAAGCCACAGATGGTCTATTTATTCCTATATCGGAAAATCGAATTGTGAAACAGTTTATGGTGATACCAATTACAATTGTTTGTGGCGAAGGAATTATAATGGCTTTTGTTGTAAACAGCAGTATAGCGCAAATACTGTTAGGGTGTGCAATACTTATATGTGCGACAGTCCTGAATCTCTGGCTAGAAGTGAAATATAAAAATTTTCTGGTGAAAAAGGATTTTATTTTAAGTATTGCTGTTTTCTTAGGAGCATTGATACTTACCAAATAGATAAGAGATATTATAGTGAGAAATGAAGTCGCTATGATACCATTTTGATACTAAAAAATGCAGAGAATAGAAATATAGCCTGGAAAATCCACAACACAAGAAAATATGGACACGGAAATCACAGAAAATAATGGAATTTTAAGAACCTCACAAACGTGAAGGTGGACGTACTGTAGGATCAGGACGTGTTGCTACAGTTATCGAATAATTTTAGCATAACATCTTAATTATATATATTGAGTACCGCAAGGTACATTGTGTCCAAACGTAAGATACCCCGGAACCGTAAAGTTTCCGGGGTTTTTCTGTTGTGTAAAAAGTTTAAAATAAGGCTGTAAAGAATAGCGAATAAATTGAAAACGTAAGCGACGAATAATTGACGAAGAATGATAAAATCCTTATAATAAATTAGTATCTGAACAACAGATAAAATCAATTACACAAAAATCAATAACAAGAGGGAGGTCATTTTATGTTTGGTTTTATGGTAACTGCTGATGGTGGACTTACAACTGCCGGATATGTGATTACAGTTATTGCCGGAATCATTTTGTTTTTCTTGGCGATTTATTTTGCAGGGAAGAATTCAGACAAGAAAAAGCTTACCACAAGACAACTGGTATTCTGTGCCGTAGCTATTGCACTTGCTTTTATTACGTCTTATCTGAAAATCTTCAAACTGCCGTGGGGAGGAAGCGTCACTCTTTGCAGTATGCTTTTTATTGTTCTGATCGCAAACTGGTATGGGGTTGGAACAGGTATTATGGCTGGGTTTGCTTACGGAATCCTGCAGTTTATCCAGGAGCCTTATATACTTTCATTTTTTCAGGTGTGCTGTGATTACATACTTGCATTTGCGGCACTTGGACTGGCAGGACTATTTGCAAAACAGAGTCATGGACTTCTGAAAGGATACATAATAGCTGTAATTGCCAGAGGAGCTTTTCATTCTCTGGGCGGTTATCTTTATTGGATGAGCTATATGCCGGACAATTTCCCGAAATCTCTGACAGCCGTATATCCGATCTTATACAATTACAGCTATCTGCTGGCAGAGGGCATTATCACAGTAATCATCATTTCAGTACCTGCGGTGTCGAAGGCACTGACCCAGGTAAAGCGTGCCGCACTGCAGTAGTTTGTTTTGTCTGGCAACAGGGATGTGTCGTTGCCCGGTACTCAGAACATTTGGTATGGTAATTTTGTTTAGGGAAGTGTAAGAATGACAATAACGACTTTATGCTATATAGAAAATAATGGCAAATATCTGATGCTTCACAGGGTAAAAAAGCATAATGATATAAATGAGGGAAAGTGGATTGGAGTTGGCGGACATGCAGAGGGTCAGGAATCCCCGGAGGAATGTCTTTTGCGTGAAGTGAAAGAAGAAACAGGATTAACACTGACATCATATAAACTTCGAGGCCTGGTTACATTTATAAGCGATAAATGTGAACCGGAGCTTATGTGTGTGTTTACGGCCAACGAATATATCGGTGAATTAACAGAATGCAATGAAGGAGAACTTTACTGGATAGATAAAGCTGTTGTGCCGACACTTCCCACATGGGAAGGTGACAGAGTCTTTCTGGATTTGCTTCTTTCAGGAGATGAGCGATTTTTTTCTTTAAAATTGCAGTATGAAGGGGAAAAACTCGTAGATAAGCAAGTAAATTTATATTAACCGAATAAACTGCGAAGCAGTTATTCGGTATAGAGCCGCGTAGCGAAGCGGATGATTTTGGAGAGATAAAATGATGAATTGTTTGGCAGTAGGGCTGGGTGGTTTTGCAGGAGCAGTATTGCGGTACCTGATCGGGCTGATTCCCACAGGAGAAACCATGATTTTTCCGGTAAAAACCTTTTGTATCAATGTGATTGGATGTATTGTGATCGGAGCAATCACAGTACTGGCGGCGAAATTGTCTGTTCCGCCAAGGATGATTTTGTTTCTGAAGGTGGGAGTCTGCGGTGGATTTACCACATTCTCAACCTTTGCACTGGAATCTTCGGATTTGATCCGGGATGGACATATGGGAATAGCTCTGTGTTATGTATTACTTAGTGTGCTGGTAGGCGTGCTGGCGATTTTTGCAGTGGAATATCTTACTGTAAGATAAGCTGCTTCCTGATTCTGGAAAATAAAGACCCTTTTTTCAGTATGCGCAATTACCTGCTGAATGGACATACGGAAATTTTAAATACTGCAGATTTCTGATGCAGATTCTGACACAGGGAGGTGGCTACATTACTGTTCACTCCGTTCGCAGTAACGAGGCTTCTTTTTATATTATGGATTATGGAGAATCTTATGATAAAAAATAATTGATTTTTAAGAGCCAGTCTGTTAGAATATACCTGTGAAAAGGGAGTAGCTTGCCGAATGGATTTGGTTCACTTCTTCGTCAGGACAGTTATTGAAACATATAACTCGGAAAGTGATGAAATTGCGAGACTTTTACTGTGAATGCAGTAGGAGTCTCTTTTTTTATACCTACTGCAAAATAAATGTATTCCGAAATCTTTTTATATTTGATTTTGTGAGTACGTAATAAAAGAAAGAGAGGTAGAAATGATGTTTTTACAGGTTATTATTTTGTTGGCAGGTTTTTTGTTTCTGGTGAAAGGTGCAGACTGGTTTGTGGAGGGTGCAGCCAGTATTGCGAAAAAGCTGGGAATTCCACAGTTGATCATTGGATTAACCATTGTAGCAATGGGAACCAGCATGCCGGAGGCAGCAGTCAGTATTACTGCTGCAATAAATAAGAATGCAGGTATTACCATTGGAAATGTAGTCGGAAGTAATATCCTGAATATTTTCATCATCCTGGGAATCACAGCAGTAATTACGAATGTAGCGATTCAAAAATCCACGCTTCTTTACGAAATTCCGTTTATGACAGTGATAACAATTGTTTTGTTGATCTTTGGTATCACAGGTTCAGAGGTGACTTTTATTGAAGGTGTGATTTTCTGGATACTGTTTCTGATATATCTGGGATATCTGTTTGTGATGGCAAAGAAAGGGAACGATCAGGAAGAAGCAGAAGCAAAGGATAATCCGATATGGAAATGTATGCTCCTGATGGTGATCGGTGGAATTCTGGTCGTAAAGGGCAGTGATTTTGCAGTCAGCGGAGCAACGGAGATTGCCCGTTATTTTGGTATGAGTGAGAGATTTATCGGGCTGACAATTGTTGCACTGGGAACATCTCTTCCGGAACTTGTCACATCAGTAACAGCTGCCAGAAGAGGAAATACAGGAATTGCCATTGGAAATATAGTCGGAAGCAATATTTTTAAT
Organism: Blautia wexlerae DSM 19850; assembly: GCF_025148125.1. NCBI lineage: Bacteria > Bacillati > Bacillota > Clostridia > Lachnospirales > Lachnospiraceae > Blautia > Blautia wexlerae. The sequence goes on along the minus strand of NZ_CP102267.1, from coordinate 4,083,077 downwards.
ATTTTGTTTGTTATCGGTACAACAGCACTCATCTGTACTGTGCCGTTTGAGAGCAAATTTATTATTGATACTGTAATTGCAGTTCTGTGTGGAGCGATACTCTGGATCGGTACATTCAGACATAAAGAATTAAGAAAACCCTGTGGTGTGGTTATGCTGTTGTGTTATGTTGCATATTTCATGTATTTATGTCTGGTATAACGAATAATTGTTTTTCGCAACCTCCGCAGGGGACTTACCTGACTTCGATTAAAATAAGAAATGGAATAAAGTATATTATGGATAATTATGAAAAACAGGTATACACAGGAAGAGAGTTGTTTTTAAAATATGATCAGGATAAGCTGATAAAAAAATATGGTTTGAAACACGATGAAGAATATCTGTATTTGAAATATATTGGAACAGAATATCGGATCAATCGCAGAAACGGTGCTGTTGAATATGCCACAGGTGAAGAATGGACGGATTGCAGAGAATATACAGTTGTTATGACAATCTATGATTTTCTCTGCTGTTCCGAGCAGGAGATACTGCCCCCTTTTACCGGGCAGTGGCAGCCTGTGGGCAGGTTTGTAACTGCCGGGAGCAGTCCGTCAACAGATCCCTTTGTGGAAAAGTATGCAAGAGCATTTTCCGGCAAAGTGGAAGAGGTAAAGCAGGCCTGTATCTGTCTGTGCGGAAAGCAGAGGGAGCGTCTGGCAGGGGCAGATCTGACATTTGAAATGCCTGTTCTTCCGGATTTCTCTGTGTTGCTTCAGTTCTGGGATGGGGATGAAGAATTCCCGCCAAAGATCTTATTGTTGTGGGATAAAGTATCGTTATCATACCTTCATTTTGAGACGACCTATTATCTTCAGGGGGATCTTCTGAAGGCTATACTGCAGACAATCGGCTGAATACACTGCAGCCGATCCCTCGGAGGGGATATATGGAATCGGATAAATATGTCCCTCAGGACATTTTAAATACTACGGATTTCTGAGATGTAAAATTATAAGAAGCAGTGTAATAAGGAGGCAGCTTTGCAATACGAATTTCTGAAAAACTTTCCAAAACGAATGAAAAATGTAGGTTTGTACGGTGTCCTTATCCAAAACAGTATTCAGAAGACATCTTGGAAACAGTTTGGCTTTCTGAAATTTGATGAACAGATGAATCTTATTTTTGCAGTAATGCTTTATATTATGGAGCAGTCTCTCCGGGAAGAGAACTGTACTATGGATGATATAGGCGCCTATATTGATACTGTCAATACCAGGTATCTGGGTAAAGAAATTTCCTATGATGACTGCAGAAAATTAGGAGATTTTGTTGTCAATGTGATCTTATCAAATGAAGGCCGCGCTATGTATTTTGACGGCTATGATTTTGAAGAGAACGATTATCATATTATGCATATCAGCTATGTGGCGAACCGGATCGTGTATCTGGATCAGGAGGTTCGCAGAACCTCTTATTATCTTACAGATGACGGATACAATCTGATACTTTCCACCCTTGAATCCCAAAATTTAAATATATAAAAAATCGCAGGACTTGAAAATATTGTTCTGCGATTTTTTAGTTGAATTAAAAGAATATTTTTATGAATCAATTTTTTCTGAACGGATATATTCTTTAGGACTTACACCTGTGATTTTTTTGAAAACCTTTGAAAAGTAGAGAGAATCTTCGTATCCCACTTCATTGGCAACCTCTTTAATTTTTAACGAACTATTTGTCAGAAGGAACTTGGACTCATCAATTCTTGTTTTTACCAGATAATCCATTGGGGTTAAACCATAATAGGTCTTAAAAATACTAACTATGTACGATGGGACAAATCCGAAACGAGCTGCCAGTAATTGGTTGGTAATATTAGTCCGAAACATTTCGTCCAAGTAGTTTTTTATTTTTAAAGCAATTATTTTCTTGTCTCCGGAGTCATACATTGCGATTCCAAAAATATCTTTTAACAAGAAATTGAACTCCTTAAGTAGTTCTTTTTCACTATAATAATTCTCCAGAATAAACTGAATATCTTCTTCAACTTCAAAAAATTCTCTGTTTCCAGGATATAATTTATATATTTCAGATACAAAATATTTGATGTTGCGCAAGGCTTCTTTTTGGATGATTGGACGCATAGTAAGTAAGTGAAGTAATTGAGCAAAAGATTCGATTATGTTATCAATATTTGTATTTTTACACTGAAGTATCAGATAGTCGATTTTATTTCTGAGATCAGAAAAATCTTGTCTGAATTCTTCAGAACTGTAAATTAAAACAGAATTTTTTAAAAAAATCATATGTTCACGGGTGTATTTTTGTAACAAATGATATGTTGAAAAAATATCAGGAAGCTCTACGGTTTCTTTATAATATACAACCGTAACAATAATATCAGAACATTTTACTTTTCTAAAAAATTGATTCAAATGATTAATATCGGGAATACTGTCTTTGCGAATAAAGATTAATTTTTCATTAATGCTTTTTCCATCTACAAGCCAGAAGTTTTCAGGAGGAACAATAAGTGAAAATGCTTTTTCCAGATCCATGTTTTTAAAGATTTCCTGATAATTTCTTTCATTTTCATAGAGACACATGCCAAGAGAGACCAGTAAAATACTGTATGAGGAATTCACTTCTGAAGGTATTTCCTTTGTTGGAAACATTTCAAGTCCTCTTACTGCATCTGTCAGATTTTGAACCTTTTCTTTAAGGTACTGTTTTTGGATTTTTTCTTCTATTTTTTCTAATACCAGTTTTAATTCCTGGACCTTTAAGGGCTTTAATAAATAATCAATAGCATGGTTAGTTATTGCGCATTTTACATATTCAAAATCTGTATATCCACTTAAAACTACAGGCAATACCGATAGCTTTTCATTAGAACAAAAGTCCAGTAATTCTTTACCGCTTACAATGGGAAGATTCATATCTACAAACATGACATCAACAGGATGTTCTTTCAGATATTGTAGTGCATCTTTCCCATTGTCGAAGGCGGCTACTACAGTAAAGTTTTTATTGGTTTCTTCTATCTTTTGACAGATACTCCTCTGAATTGGAGGCTCATCTTCCACAACCATTACACGTATTTTCATAGTTCCCTCCAACTGTAATGCAAGTTCCGTTAGGATTGCTTTGTATATCAAAAAGCATATGATTTCCATAGGTAAGATACAATCTTATATAAACATTTTTTATAGACAAACCGCCGATTTTCATCTCTTTCATAAGCATTCTTACATCGCGACTACGCATCTTAAATAATTCTAACTTTAAATTTTCCAGTTCTTGCGGAGAGATTCCACATCCATTATCCTGAATCTGTACTTCCCAACATTCTTCGGTGCAATAGATTTGAATATTAATTTGCCAGGGAAATTCTTTATTTCGAAAGCCATGTGCAAAACAATTTTCAAGAAGCGGTTGAATGATAAATTTGGGTAAATGACAGTTTTGAATTTCACCCACATAGGACATTGAATATTGAAATTTATCTTCGTATCGTATTTTCATTAGTTCAAGATAGTTTTCAGCATGTAAAATCTCACCATCTAAATTTCCAAAATCTTCGGAAGAACTGATATTATATCTGATCATACTTGAAAGTTTCTCACAGATTTCCGGTATCTTTTCATACTCGGAAGTACTGGACATTGCTGAAATAATTGTCAGGATGTTATGAATAAAGTGAGGGTTCATCTGCGTTTGTAATGCATACATCTGGCACTGTATTTCGTTTACTTTGCTGGCCATTTCTTTTTCCATGGACAGTTTTAAATTTTTTATCAATTCGTTAAATGCATTATTTAACTGCCTTAATTCATCTGTTTCATCACAGATCACAAGAGGTATTTCCTGTAAATTCTTATCAACCTGTAATCCGGTTAACATTTCACACATCTGAACAATGGGCTCAGTTGTCCTCTGGATAATAATTTTTTGTGCTAAAATCATGATAGTAATTAAAGAAAAAAGTAGAAAGATTCCCCAGGTAAAAGTAGACATAAGACTATGAATCAGGCCTGTGTTTTTTGATACAATCAGAACTTTTATTCCATATTTTTCAGAGTCCCAGAGTTTACAGTACAATCCTCCTTGCAAATTGTTAGTTTGTCTCAGAAGTGTTTTTATTTCTGATTCTTTGCGATTACTTTGAAAGGAATATAGCACATGGTCATTTTTCTGATCTAAAACAAAACATTCCGTTTCTTTTCCAAGGAGTTTTCCAAGACGTGCGAAACTATCAATCTGAATTTGAACCTGTGCATATCCAAGACATTCGGAAGGTATTAACTGATAGTTTTTAATTTCACGCAGTACGGAAATTGTTGGTGATATTTCTCGCATGTAAGGATCAGAAGAATCGACTCGGAATAAACTGCCTTTTCCTTTTTGATCTGCGAAATAAGATTGTGTATCTGTAAAAATATCAGGGTTCGGACAATCTTTTTTCAAATATCCAAAATCCACAGCTTTTCCTACATAAGTGATATCCTGATTGGAATTAAATAAACTGATACGTTTTAGAATATTTTGCTTTAGCATATAAGAAATCAGATGTTGTTTTATAGTATAATCAACATCTGTATTTTCAACAAAATAGTTTTTTTCATCGTGATATTCCTGAAGTCCGCTGAATGCATCAATAATTTGATAATTTGCAGCAATTTGCAGAGCAATATCATCGGCAAGCCGAAGTGTATTATCAATTTGAGTGGTGATTCCTCGAAGTTGAACATCAATTTGTTCTTCGAATTCTGCTGTGCTGGTTTTGATGACATAACTGGAAAATACCATAGTTAGTATGATAAATAGTATTAGCATAATGAAAATGCTGCGCAATAAAATTCTCTTTTGAAATTGATATTTCTTCAAGTCCTCACCCCTCTGTGATTCTTAAAAGCCCCAGGGCTGTGTTTCTGTTTTTACTGTTTTTTCGCTTTCAATTGCCTGCTCAAGCATAAAAGATAAATAAGTATCCTGAAGTGCTTCGCGTAATGAATAAAATTCTGTTCCGTTTTCTGTGAAGTTTTTCATACATGCAAGGCAAGACGCTACGGCAATTTCATCATCATTCATTCTTGCGGGATAAAAAGGATTTTGATAAACTTGTTTATCTAAAAATAGAATTCCCTTATGTGCCCATTCGCTATTATTATTTATGCCTACGTCTACTCTTTGGAGAGTTTGTTCTATTGGTTGATTGGAGGCATTTAGAAATCTTACAGTATTGTCATTAATTTCACCTCGAACACCACGAACATTCCAACGTCGTGTACGAATTTGTGAAAAATACTGTTCACCTTCAAAATCTAAAAAGGCGTTTTTTCCATTTTCAAATTGCATAAAAGCCCAGTCTCTGTCTTCCTGAATAATGGTTCCACTTTCATCAAAACCATTTCGACCATTGGTAGCAGTTACTTCTGACCAGAATTTTTTTCCCTGAATGATACAATTTTCGTATTTAATACCGAGAAATTTTCGGAATATGCTAACTGCATGATATCCGTGAAGTGCAGATAACATAACGCTGGAGGTTGTGCCTAAATAACCCTGTTTGATAATATCTAATATACTTGCGTAATAAGGCTGGAGGAAATATTGTTCTACGATTTGTACACGACCATTATATTTTTGGGACAATGTCCATAATTCATTTAATTCTGCGACATTTTTTCCAGGAGGTGTTTCGCAGAGTACAGGAATTCCTTTTTCCATTAATTGTACGAGATAATCCTTTGCAATTTCCCGTGGAACGCAGAGGACTGCAAAATCTGGCTTTTGAGAAAGTGCTTCGTCTAAATCAACGGTAGTAAAAATATGTTCCTTTGATGCAACTTCTTTTGCACGAGCCTCTGTACGTAATACACCGGCACATATTGAAAACTGTTCTGGTAAAAGTTTTGCAATCCGGTAATAAAAATCAGCTCTCCAACCATATCCAATAACCATATAATTTGCTTTCATCTGTTTTCACCTTATCCTTTCACAGCACCGGCTGTCATACCGGCAATAATATGTTTTTGAAGAATTATAAAAAAGATTAACATTGGCAATACGACCAGCATCAATGCAGCAAACACATATTGCCAGTCTCTGTTGTAGCGTCCAAAAAAGCTGTAAATTACCATGGAGATAGTTGATTTTTTGGCAGATCCCAAATAGAATAACGGAATCATAAAATTGTTCCATACATCAATAGCGGTAATTACAACGTTAGTTACCATGATTGGCTTTAAAATTGGAAATAATATCTTAATAGTCATTTGCCAAAAATTACAACCGTCCATTATGGATGCTTCATCAATCTCTCGTGGTACTCCCTTTACAAAGCTACAGAATGTCATAACAGTAAAAGGAATCCGTAATGAAATAAAGATACAGATTACAGAGAAAAAAGTACCATATATATGTAAATATTGCAACAAAAAGAAAATAGATGCAATCTGTAAGGTCAATGTAAGACCAAAGATAAAATAATAATAAATTCCCTGCGATAATTTGTCATTTCGTCTGGAAATGACAATGCCGGCTATTGCTCCCAAAAAAACGGAAATCACCGTTACGGGAATAGTAATAATAATACTGTTAAGATATCCCAGCCATATTTTTCCAGATTCCAATACATGAGTATAGTTGGAGAAAAGCCATTTTGATGGCAAGGCAAGGTCAAATCTTGCTGCTTCTGCCTGGGTTTTGAAAGAACCCAATCCCATCATAAAAAATGGTATTACGTATAACAATGCCAAAGCAACCATGAATAAAAAAAGAATACATTTTCCTGCGTGTTTTTTCTTCACATTTCTACCTCTCGTTTCGTAAAATAACGATTCATAGTAAACGATATGATTACTACAATAACTGCCAGAATGACACTTCCGGCTGATGATTCCCCAAGAAATCCGAGACTGAAGGATTGATAGGTATAAGTTGCCAGAACCTGTGTGTCAAAACCTGGACCTCCATTTGTGAGTACATAAATAATATCAAATACTTTTAAACCACCAGCAATACTTAGTGTCACAACAACGGTCATTGACGGAACAATTAAAGGAAGCGTGATGTTTTTTAGCTTTGCAAAAGCAGAGGCACCATCTAAGGTAGCACTTTCATAGTAATCCTCAGGAATTGCCTGCAGACCGGAAATGAAAATGAACATATTGAATCCTGCCCACATCCATGTCTCTACCAAAATTACACTTCCAATAGCAGTGCCATAACTTCCAAGCCAATCATGAGTTAAGTTGCTTAATCCTATCATTTGAAGGATATTATTGAGTAATCCTTTATTTGCTAAAATAGATTTAAATAACACTCCGACAACCGTGATACTAATTACACAGGGAGCATAATAGATGGTTCGCATAATTCCTCTTCCGGGTATTTTTTTTACCATAACAAGCGCAAGAAGAAAGCCAACTACTGTTTTTAAGATGGTAGTTGCCAATGCAAACAAAAAGGTATTGCCAATAGAACGCAAAAAAACAGGATCTTTTAAAAGTTCGATGTAATTGGCAACTCCATTAAATGCGGGTGTATATAATCGGCCCATATTCCAGTCTGTAAAAGAACATACCAGGCTGATCACAATGGGAACAACGGAAAAAACAGTGTATATTAAAAGCGCTGGAATAAGCACCCATAAAGGATAAATTGATTTCTTTTTTTTGGGCATATTAGATCTCCTTAACAGAAAGGAACTAAAGCTCTCTGCCTCAGTCCCTTTCTTTTGAATAAATATTGTTAATCAGACTTCAGAGATTGTGTTATTTCCAACCTTCTGCTCTTTTTTCGGTCATAAATTTATCTACATCTTCCTGGAAACGGTCCAGAACAGCTTTTCCATCCATATTTCCTTTAGATGGAGCTTCCAGATAGTAAACCCAAATTGTATTTCCAAACAGTGGCTGGAGAGTGTCAAGGTACTGATTCATCTGTGCGACTACTCTTCCTTCGTCCATATATTCGTTGTAGATTTTAGGGATATCTGGATTCATTGCACCTTCGTTTCCGTCAATTCCTTCAATATTTGGGAAGCCTGGACGAGACTGGAAATATAAATCTCCATATTCCGGAGTACTCCACAGATCAAATACTTTTTTAATAGTATCAAGGTTTTCAGTATCTTTATTTACAGCAAGTCCCATTGCTGTAGGAAGATATGCCAGAACATCTTTATCATCATAGCCTACTGGAGGATTAAAAATAGTCAGATTGGCATCAGGGTAAGATTCTTCAATGGAAGTTAAAATTTCTGTCGCACCATAGATCATTGCAGTTTCTCCGCTTGCCAGACGTCCCAGAATTTCATCATAGCTTACTGTCATATAATCATCATTCACGTATCCTCTTTTAAACAATTCTAAGTATTCGTCAATTACAGAAGCCATTTCTGGATAATCATTAAATTTTGCCTGATTTGTTAAAATTTTATTTGCAAAATCTTCACAAGCATCTTTACTTCCAAGTGCTCGTGACATACCAGAGGTCATCCAAATCTGTGGAACCCAGGTATCTGATGGCATCGCAATAGGAACAATTCCTGCTTCTTTTAATTTGTCGCAGACAGCATAAAATTCATCTAAGGTTTTTGGAAGTTCTGTTATTCCATTTGCTTCAAAAACATCTTTGTTGTAAATAAGTCCCTGAAAACCGTTGGATGCTTCGAAACAATAACCGTAATGTTTTCCATTATATTCTGTCAGTTCGGGAGCTTTTACTTTGGAAGCCCAGCTTTCATCATCTAATGAAACAAAAAATTCTTCAGGATCTACAGCGGCAAATAAATCTGCAAACTGATAAGCAATCAGATCTGGAGCTTCATGAGAATTTAATCTCATTTTCATCAGGTTATCATACTGGTCATCTGGAACAACTTCAAATTCGATAGAAATATTTTCCTCTTCTTCCAGCTTCTCAACCATGCTCTGTAATCCTGAGTACCATCTGGATTGCTGTACCATACCGGTAAGCTCTACCTTATCGTCGGCATGTACAACTGGAGCAATGGAAAGTGTCATGATTCCGCTCATGAGTAATGCTGCCAGTTTTTTTGTTTTTGTTGTCATACTTTTTGTCCTCCTTTTTATTAAAAGTGATTATCGAGTAAAATAAGTATATAGTCATTTTGATATATTTGAAATGGAGAGAAATAAAATAATATATGGAAAATTTGAGAGTGATTTCTTGAATATCTGCGCGTCGCATTCTCGTTACTTCAGCCTGCAAATAAAAAGTCAATACTAAAATTGAAGAAAGTTAAAAAACTTTACAGGTTAAAAATTAGGCATTAAAATAAGGCCACCACAACCAGTGCTGGTCTGAAAGTAAAAGTTTTGAATTAGCTTGGATCAGGAAGAACAGAAAGATATTCTTTCACTCGTCCATAGTATATTCTGAGAAATTTATTAGCACCTGCAGTCATATAAACATAGTAAGGCTTACCCTGGGTGCGTTTTCTGTCCATGAATTGATATACAGGATCATCCTGAGGCATGGTTTTGATAAGAACATCCATTACTTGAAAAAGAGTCTTTCTTAAATTTGAAGATCCACGTTTGGATGTTGGGACGCTTTTTTGTGCATAGGAACCAGATTCGTTTACCCCAGGATCAACTCCGGCGAATGCAGTAAGGGCTCCTTTATGCGTGAATCTGGTTACATCACCGATCTCAGCCATAAGCTGTGGACCGAGAGATGGACCGATCCCTTTAAACTGCATGACAATTGAGTATTCAGGAAGCTTTGAGGCAGTCTCGTTCATGAGAGTGCGTATTGTTTCGACAGTAACGGAAGTACTGTTGAGCTGATCGATAGCTTGTCTGATGATATGTTTGGTTATTTCATTCTTAGGAAATACTGGAACAAGTTCCTTTGTTTTGGTGTAAATTTCTTCCGCTTTTGATTTATTGAAGGCATATTTTTTGCGCTTGCACCAGTTCTGATAATGTTCAACAAAAGCGTTTAGAGACATTTTACGAATGCAATCTACATGCCAGTATGTAGAGACAAAATCAACCCATTTCTGGGAACCATCACTGCGGGTGGGACTATTGAAATAAGTATTTGCATTTGGATAGGTCTGGTCAATGAGGCCAATAAGATTATTTTTCATAGCCGTTTTTTGTTTCACATAGAAATGGAACTGACGATTCATGACCTTTAGCTGAGCGCGTAATTCATCTGTAATACTATACGGTTCAAGACTTTGCCATTTGTCAAGAGCGTAGCGGGCAATCTTGACAGAATCAGCTTTGTCGGACTTGATTTTGCGAAGAGAATCGTTATTAAAATCTTTGACCAACTTGGGATTAACAGCACTGACAAAGAGATCTGCTGCTGAAAGCTGGTGAGCAAGTGCTTCGTAGTAGCGGCCGGTATGTTCCATTACAACCCGGGATTCACCTTCGATAGAATGAATAAGTTTAATAAGTGAATGGATATCACTGGATGTGTGCTTAATCTCAAAAGGAGAGGATACAATCTCCCCAAATGGTCTCAGAATTGTAACCATACTTTTACCTTTTGAAACATCGATACCTACTGCGTTCATAAATTTATCACTCCTTAAAAAATATTACAATGGATAAATACCAGTTTTACTCATTACCTGTTCAAACTACTGTGTGTGACACGAATGCACCTAATGTGATCCAACCTGCATAAAACGAACACTGTGAATGAGGAGCCGGTTATCAGTCTAAAGTACGGACGCGAGGTCCAAGTGATGAAGTCGATATACCATTGCATCCTACATTCTAACAGTTTAAGTAATGAGATGGATAAATCCTTACTGGAAGTAAGGGGATTACCCATAAATATATTGTAGTAGTGATGAGTTAGACGCGCAATTTTTATAAAAAATATCCAGAACAAATGTTTGCTTAAAGAAATGCATATGGTATAATATAGACATGGAAAAAGATATATTTAATATAAATAAAAATCAGCTTTCATATGGTAGAGGATATGTATATTCTCTGCAGTATCATCTGGTCTGGTGTACGAAATACAGGAAGAAAGTATTAAAAGACGGGATCGACCTGGAATGCAAAAAGATGTTGCAGGATCTGGCAGAAGAGTATCGGTTTCAGATCCTGGCAATGGAAGTCATGCCGGATCATATCCACATGCTTGTGGATTGTCGGCCGCAGTTTTATATTTCAGATATGATCAAGATCATGAAAGGGAATCTTGCACGTCAGATGTTCCTTTTACATCCGGAGCTGAAAAAAGAACTGTGGGGAGGACATTTGTGGAACCCGTCTTATTGTGCCGTTACAGTCAGTGACCGGAGCCGTGAGCAGGTATCTGCCTATATCGAAGGCCAGAAGGAAAAAGAAAAGAGAAAGCCCTGAGTACAGGAATCATTCCAGAAACGTTTGTTTTTGCGGGAAAGGTGGAAGAAGATGCGGACAGTATCCAGCTATGGTGTGGAGATACGAAAACAGAATATCCCGATCCGTCAGACAATGGAGATCTATCGTCAGGCAGTCGGTTACCTGACATAGATCTACGCACAGGTCTGGGAAGAATTGAGGAAGATGCCGTCTTACCTCCGCAGGTCCGCGATCCAGCATGCGCTTGGAAGTGTATCTTCGTATGAGACCTGGCTGGGGCAGTGGAAAGAGACCGGAGTGCTGTCCGGAAGGCCGAAACTTACCTGCAGGAACCATGCCATGCCGGTCTTTTACCGGGATGTGATGTACCGCGAAGGAGCAGAAGGAAAAGATGAAGCATATCTGAAACTGTACGACGGGCATGACTGGAAATGGTTCCGTGTATATTTAAAACGTACCGATGTATTATATGAGACGGGATGATACGGACATTTTTGCAGATAAAAATGAGGGAAAGGTTCTGATCATGGACAACCTGTTCGCACAGACCAATGCCTCCCATCTGCTGATCCCTTTGATGGATATGGCAAAAAAGAGCAACACACAGTTTATCTGCCTTACCGGTCTGGGCGGAGAGTCCATCTATAATCGTTTTGACAATATATATGTGCTGAATCTGATCGCTGCAAGTCTGAGAGGCGGTACGCAGTATCTGAAAGCCGAACACAAAAGAGGGAAAGAACCGGATGAGCTTGTCACTGCGAGAATTGAAGTGGGGGATCAGATGGAGCTGTTGTTTTAAGAAAAATTACAGCAATCATTCTGTGTGTCATATCATTATCGTTGCAGGTTGTGATTGCGAGTGCTGAAGATATAAGAAAGAATATTACGGTATCACATGAGCTGGTCTGTGTGATGCCGTATTTTTATTTGTCCAGAGAAAAGAATGAAAGATTCTTTTATGTTTTATTTTGCTCTGGATACACTAACAATAGCTATCAAAATAACATTGACAGAGCTTAAGAATAAGAATAGAATATAATTAACAAAAATAACTTAACTTGTTACAAATATTTAGATAGAAGGAGAGAGGTTTATGCTATATGAATTTTTGAAAAACAATTATAAGGAAGCAGAGCCTATATTCTTTTCTGATATAGTGATTAAGGGAATTACAAAATCTGCAGTAAACCAGCAGTTAAAAAAGTTATGCAATGAAGGAAAACTGCAGAAATATGAGAACGGCATTTATTATTTGCCTAAGAAATCACGATTAAAAACAAGTGTAGGTGTAAATGCAGATACGGTTGCCAGATACAAATATGTTTCCAGAGGTGGGAAAGTAGATGGCTTCTATTCGGGAAATACATTTGCCAATCAGTTGGGAATTTCAACGCAGGTTCCCAATAAAGTTGAGATTGTAAGCAACAATATGGCTGCAAAAGTAAGAGAAGTTCCAATTGGAAAGAGAACATTCATTGTAAGAAAGCCAGTGGTTCCGGTAAATGAAGAAAATGTTTATGTGCTGCAGTTACTTGACTTATTAAAGAATCTGGATGTGTATCTGGATGAAAGCTATGATGTGGCTCATGATAAAGTATCTCAATTTGTGCGGATACATGGCATCACAAAAAAAGACGTGGATAGTTATATAAGAGAGTTTCCGATTGCAATATTTAAATATTATTATGAATTGAGGTTGGATGATGTATTTGCATAAAGATGATAAGGAATTGTTGAGGGATATTATTGTAACGGTATCAGAGCGAACGGGCATAGATGAAAGTATCGTGGAAAAAGATTATTATGTGACAATGATATTAAAAGAACTTGTACAGAGAAATCCTAATGTGGTGTTTAAGGGTGGAACATCCCTTTCCAAGGCTTATCATGCTATAGACCGTTTTTCAGAGGATATTGATATTACATTTGAAGAACATTTGGGAGAAGCCAGAAGAAAGAAAATCAAATATCAGTTATTACAACCAATTAGCGAAGATTTAGACTTAGCAATTGATAATTGGAAGTTTATTGAAAGCGATAAGGACTATAATCACTATGATTTCTTATATGGTTCAGTTTGCTCAGAAGATAAAAGAGGTCTGCGACCATATGTGAAGCTGGAGACAGCATTGATGTCGTATTCTTATCCAACAGAAGAAAAGGAAATTACAAGTATAATATTTGATTGTCTCGCAACAGAAGAAGCGGAGATTTTGAGAGACTATGGGTTAGAACCATTTAAGATGAAGACACAGGCACTATCCAGAACAATTATAGATAAAATTTTTGCTGTGTGTGATTATTATATGGTAGGAAGAGCAACGAGAAATTCCAGACACTTATATGATATCTTTAAGCTGAAAAATTATATTTCAATGGATGATGATTTCAAAAGGCTCTTTGCAGATGTTAGAAAGCACAGATCAGGCATGGATATTAAAATAACCCCGTCTGCCAGGGAGGATGTTGATCTGCTGGCTGTAGCAGAAAAACTCATAAGAGAAGATTTTTATGCTGATGATTATGCTGATTCAACTATGAAATTGATTTCTGACAATATTTCCTATGAAACGGTAAAGCTGAATTACATTGATTTGGTTAGAAGTATATTACGATAAGAGAAAATTTTCTCTCGAATTCTGTTGAGAATAATGCAATTTCAAGTCAATTAATCATAATAAACGGGGGGAACCGCTAAACAAAAGTTTTTCAGGTTATAGGAGAACAGTTCGAATATATAATCGGCTGTTCTTTTTTTAGCGTTAAAGCGGCGAGGTTTTTCTTGTGTACAGTGGAATGTAGGAGTATAATGAAATCAATATTTTGCATAAATTTACAATCTGTAATAGAACGACGATCGGCAAAGCAGATGAAAGTCTGTGACGCAAAGCTACAGGGCCTGTAAAATGGTAGCCAGTTGCATGAAATGATGTGCGCTGTCTGTGAGACGGTGTTTTTTTATGTTATAGGAAATTACTCCGTAATGTTCCTATAACATAAAAAAGCCCTCCGGGCAGGATCGCACTGCGACGGAGGGAATTATGTTGCTGAAGCGACCCTTCGCAGGCGAAGAATCCTGCAAGCAGGGATGTTATTTCATAAACGGAACCATAATGATTTTATCGGAGAAGAGAGAAAAATATGAAAATCAAAAAAGTACAAAGTGCATGTCTTATTTTGGCATGTATAGCGGCAACAGGACTTATAGGGTGTGGGAAAACAGATGAAACACCAAAGAAGCACGAAGCAATTACTTTTATGGCTCCTTATCTGGAAGTGGACAATTTTATAGAAGAAGTGCATAAAACATATCCAGAGATTGAGCTTGAAGTAGTCCCGTACAGCGGAGCAAATACAACAACCTGTCTGCAGAATATGTTAGAGGCAGATGATCTTCCGGACATCTGCACACAGACTTTTTATAAGCCAGATGTGGTGGATGTCAGTGATAAGATGATTGATCTCTCAGGATACGATTTTACAGATAATTATGTGGAATCACGTCTGAAAGATGTATCCGATGAGGGTGCACTTTATATGCTTCCATCTTTGTACAACTGTTATGGAATCACCTATAATAAAACACTGCTTGAGAAGCATGGCTGGAAGCTGCCAACATCTTTTACAGAGCTTGAAGAACTTGCAGACAAGGCAAAAGAAGCAGGAGTTACGTTATGTATGGCACAGATTCAGTATCCTGGTTCAGCCTTCCAGTATATATGTAATATTGCGGATGCGGGATTCCTTGGTACTATGTCTGGAAAGCAGTGGCAGAAAGATTACCTGTCAGGAAAGGCAAATGTCAGTGACACGGAAGGCATGATGGACAGCATGGAATATATCCAGAAATGGAAAAATCTCGGTATGCTTGACTGCAGCAACAGTGATCCGGTAGATGATAGTAAAACAAGAGAAGCTTTTATAAAGGGAAATTCACTGTTTCTATTGGGACCACAGAATGGCATTATGGAATCAGAAGATACAACGGACAAATTTGGTCTGATGCCATACCTGTCTGAAGATGGAAGCAAGAATGTATTTATTTTAAATGTAAACCGTTTTTATGGATTGAATAAAAAGCTGGAGAATGATCCTGAGAAACTTGAAGATGCATTAAAAGTCATGAAGGTGCTGTCTACGGTAGAAGGAACCAGTGCCCTGTATCCGGACAGTACATTAAAAGCAGGACTGCTTCCTTTCAAAGATGCAAAGGCGGATGACACCTTCTATGCAGATATTTCGGATTTTATCAATGCAGGGAATACGACACCGTTTATTTATTCCGGATGGGAAAATACGATTGTAAATACCGGAACCAAAATGCTGGAATTCATGCAGGATAAGGCATCAATAAAGGATGTGGCAGATCAGCTGGATGAGGATCAGGACAGCGTGGTAAATAATCAGCCGGAAGTGATCACAACAGCTACAGAGGAAATTTCACAGGAAAGCTGTGCAAAGCTGGTGGGCAGATGCTTTGCCGAGGCAACCGGAAGTGACGTTGCTCTTATATCCCTTGGAACATGGATCAGTGGAAATGGTACGAACCAGAACAATGATGGTGTGAGCGGAAAACTGTATGCAAAGAATATTACAGACTATGATGTATGTATCATTCTTCCGACTGGCTGGTCACAGACGATTAAAACAATCAGGCTGACAGGAAAACAGATTCAGGCATTGTATGAAGAAGGTTATGATGCAGTTGGTACAGGCAAGAATTATCCATATATGTTGGTAAATCCTGAAGATATGGAACTGGAGGATGGAAAGACTTATCAGGTTGCAATTTCCGGAATCAGTGAAAAACTGGCATCAGAAACGGAAGTGACAGACAGTGGTGTTGTGGGTATGGATGCGGCAAAGGAGTTTTTTGGGCAATTTGAAACTTTAAGTGAAGCAGACGCTGAATGGAAATAAGCGGAGGAGAAGGATGCAGAAGGCAAAGAGTTACCGGAACTTAATATTGGGTTGTTGTATGACTGGTATAGCGATGTTTCTTGCATTCTTTTTCCTGTATCATACTTATATCCAGGATATTATCTATGAGGAACGATTAAACCAGATGGAAGAGGTTACCCGTCAAATGTTTCAAAATCTGGAGGATGTGATCGATTCCCATTGGAATCGGGTAACGGAAGAATGTAATTATCTGAGAGATGCAAACGTACAGACTACAGATGAACTCTGCAGACACATGAAAAAGAAATATGAATTATCAGCATATGCAGAGCAGAAGATTACGTTGATGGCAGTGGATTCAGAAGGCGGATATTATACAGAATCCGGAAACAAGGGACTTTTCCGGGAACTGGATTATTTTGAAGAAAGTCCTGAAAAGATCAGTTTTGTTTTTGATTCTATGACGGATAACCAGTCAAAGATGGTATTTCTGAATCGTTTGCCGGAGCCCATACATCTTCAAAATGGAGAAAAGAAAACTTCAATTCTCTATTTTGGAATTGCCCAGGACATGGAACAGCTAAATCCATATTTTAACTGCGAAGCTTATAACGGAAACAACAGTGTGTATGTACTGGATGATAATGGATCTAAACTGTTCAACAGCAATCAGGTGGAACTGATCAAGGGCCATAATGTATTTTCTGTTTTACAGAATATGAAGTATCTTCACAATTCTTCCTTTGAGAAAACAAAGGCGGAACTGGAGAAAAAAGACTGCAGTTATTCTAATGCAGTTCTGGATGGAACAGAATATTTTTACGGATTAAAAAGAATGGAAAATGCCGAATGGACACTTATCTTTCTGGTTCCGGCGGAGTATGTTGCTACGAATACATTAAAACTTGTCAATTTTGTTATGGTATTTATCGTTATCTTTACGGTTATCGTAGCTGCCTGTGTTATGATGGGGATTTCCTTTGTTATGTACAGAAATCAGCAGGAAGCAATCCGTTTGGAGCGGGAAAATAATGCCAAGCTGGAAACAGTGAATACAAAGCTGCGGCAGGCAAAACAGGCGGCAGAGGATGCTTTTCAGGTGGCACAGGAGGCGAACAGATCCAAGAGCAGTTTTCTTGCCAATATGTCTCACGATATACGTACTCCTATGAATGCGATCATTGGTATTACGTCCTTAATCAGACATGATGCCGGTGATAAAGGCAAGGTAATAGAGTATGCGGATAAAATTGATACTTCCTCACAGCATCTGTTAGGAATCATTAATGAGGTTCTGGATATGAGTAAGATTGAAGCAGGAAAAACTGTCTTCAAGTATTCTGATTTTTCTATTCCGGATTTTATACAGGAGATTGACACTATATTTCGTTCTCAGATATCTGAAAAGAAGCAGACTCTTACAATTACAAAAGAAAACATCAGGCATGAGTGGGTGAACGGGGATCAGGTTCATCTGATGCAGATTTTTAGTAATCTGCTGTCTAATGCAATAAAATATACACAGGAAGGTGGAGAAATTCAGCTTCTGGCAGAGGAATGTGAATCAAATTCATCTGTTTATGCAAAGTATCGCTTTTTAGTCTGCGATAATGGTATGGGAATGTCGGCAGATTTCAAGAACACGATTTTTGATGCCTTTACCCGTGCAGAAAATTCTCTGACAAATAAGATACAGGGAACCGGTCTTGGAATGGCAATCACCAAAAATCTGGTTGACTTGATGGGCGGAACCATTGATGTAGAAAGTGAACCGGGACAGGGCAGCTGTTTTGAGGTTTTTATGGATCTGAAAATCGCAGAAGAAAGATCTGCTTCTCCGGCTTCACAGGCAGAAACAGAAGAGCAGGATGGCAATATCCTGAAAGGAATGAGATTCCTATGTGCAGAGGACAATGAGCTGAATGCGGAGATTCTGACGGAACTGTTAAAGATTGAGGGCGCGGAGTGTACGATCTGTGAAAATGGTAAAAGGGTCCTGGAGACATTTGAACAGTCTGTCCCGGGTGACTATGATATGATCCTGATGGATGTGCAGATGCCTGTCATGAACGGCTATGAGGCAACGAAGGCAATCCGCAGAAGTTCCCATGAGCTGGCAAAGACAATTCCGATCATTGCCATGACCGCCAATGCATTCTCAGAGGATATTCAGCATTCTCTGGCAGCCGGTATGAATGCCCATATTTCAAAACCGGTTGATATGAAGACGCTGGAAAAGACAATAAGAAGCATAAAATCCGGCGGCGGGGGGGGGTACCGAAACGCAGGTCATTGCTCAGTAACCATTAAATAATAAACCCGTACTCTAAAGAATAATAAGAAAGCAAATATCCCAATCGTTGCCATGACCGCAAATGTATTTGAGGAAGATAAAGAGAAGTCATTTAAAGCCGGTATGAATGCACATATTACGAAACCAATTGGTACAATTATAGAATCAAATCAGACGATGGAGGAATGTCTATGTCGCTGATACAGGATATGAAAAAACATAAGAATCTGACGGAACGGGAACAGGATATCCGGAAGTATATTCTGGAACATCCGGAAAAGATTGAAGAGATGTCATCCAGAGAACTTGGTCATGCCACATTTGCCAGTGCGGCGTCGGTGACAAGATTCTGTCAGAAATTAGGAACGAAGGGATTCCCGGAATTCAAACTGCAGCTGGTCAGGGAATTACAATATGAAACGATTGAGGAAGAAGAAGTCATAACGATGTCTGAACGTGAGAACGTTGTAACGATGGTGAGAAAGGCAACACAGGTTCAGAGGCAGGCAATTGAAGAAACAAAGAAGGAATTGTCGTATAGTCATTTGGTAAAGATCGGCCGTATGATCGCAGATGCATCGTGCGTGGACTTTTACGTATATGATATGAATGTGTATCTGGCAGATTATGGATGTTCACTTTTCTTCCATGCAGGAAAAGTGGCGAATGTCCATTCCGCGACGAATATTCAGGGACTGCATGCAGCAATGCCGGCAGATGGGCATGTAGCGATTCTGATCAGTCATACGGGGAAAAATGAACGACTGGCAGAGATTGCCGGAATGCTGCGAAAGGGCGGTACGAAAGTTATCGTAATCTCTGCAGTGCGTGACGGGATTGTATCAAAACAGGCGGATGAGTTCCTGTATGCAGCAGGTTCTGAGAAAGTAGAAGAGTTCTGGAGTTCAATGTTCTTTGCTTCGGGAAAATATCTGCTGGATATCTTATATGGCATGGAATTCAGCAGGAAATACGATGAGAATCTTGCATTGAATAATAAATATGAGAAGTCGGGCAAAAAGTTGTTATGGTAAATGTTCTGGATCAATGTCGGGAAGTGATACCGGAAATGTAAATTTTGATATAGGCAGATTTCGCAAAGACATGTTGTGCAATATATACAAAAACAACATGTCTTTTTTTACGCCTGAAACATTGTTTCGAGAAAGATAAAAAACAAAAAGAAAAATATGAAACGATTTAACAGAATAAAGCAAAAGAATTGTAAGAAAACGATAAATTATTTATAGTGTACTTGTCAGATAGAAAGAGAGATACATGCATGTAAAAACTCTTAAACAAACATACAGAGGTATACAGATTCCGGAGGATACAGGGATCAGAAAAAGGAAAAGGAGAGTTTCATATGGCAAAGGTAAGAGATTATCATAAGCTTGCCCTGGATATCATCGATGTCGTGGGCGGACAGAAGAATATTGTAAATGCCACAAGATGTGCGACAAGACTCCGTCTGGTATTAAAAGAGACGCCGGAAGGAGCAAAAGAAAAAGTATCTGCACTGGCAGGAGTTATCACGGTTGTGGAAAATAACGGACAGTTCCAGGTTGTAATCGGAACTCATGTTGGAGAAGTCTATGATTCGGTTGCAGAAGCCCTGCATCTGGATGCATCTGCACAGGAAATCGAACAGCCTAAGCAGAACATTGTTAACCGTATTATCGCAACGATGTCTGCAGTATTTGCACCATTCGTATACATTCTTGCAGCAGCAGGTCTGTTGCAGGGAGCCTTGATCCTGATCACGATGGCGGCACCTTCATTTGCAGAGACAGGAACTTATGAAGTGCTGAACTTCATGTCATGGACGCCATTTACATTTTTACCAATCTTCATTGCGATCACTGCATCAAAGCATTTTAAATGTAATACATACATTGCAATCTTATGCTGCTGTGCACTGGTTAACCAGTCATGGGCAGATATCGCAGCAAGAATCGCAGATGGTGATGTGGTAAGATTCTTAGGTGTGAAGTTATCAGAGACAACTTATACATCTACCGTACTTCCACCACTGCTTCTGGTATGGGTACTTTCTTATCTGGAGCATTTTATCGAAAAGAAACTTCCGGATGCAGCCAAGCCGCTTTTGACACCACTGATCTGTTTTGTGGTCATGGTTCCGGCAACGATCATGGTAATCGGACCTGCATCTGCGATTACAGCAAATGCAATTGCGAATGGTTACAATGCATTAGTAGCTTTTGCACCGGCACTGGCAGGAGCGATCATCGGTGGATTATGGCAGGTAGTCGTTATCTTTGGCGTGCACTGGGGAATTACACCGGTCGTACTTGCCAACTTCGATATGAATGGCTGTGATACATTCCAGGCATTCCAGACAATCGCTGTTGTGGCACAGGTAGCTGCAGCATTCGGAGTATTTATCAAATCCAGAAATAAAGAATTTAAAGGTGTGGCACTTTCAGCCGGAGTAACAGGAATCTTCGGTATTACAGAGCCTACCATCTATGGAGTAACATTAAGACTTAAGAAACCATTTATCTGCGGATGTGCAGGCGGTGCAGTCGGAGCAGTTGTAATGAGTTTCTTCCATTCTGCATACTACGCATATGCCGGACTTCCGGGACTTCTGACAATCGTAAATGCAATCAGCAAAGATGCACCGATGTCCTTTATCGGGGAGGCACTGGCATGCGTGATTGCTTTTGTGATCACGATCGTGGCAATTCAGATTGTCGGATTTGACGATCCGGTTGATGAAGCAGAAGAAAGTGAAGAAGAAACAAAAAAAATTACAGGGACAGAGATGCTTTCCGGTGAAAAACAGGAGCAGAAGGAACAGACAGCAGAGATCAAAAAGATTGAGAGCCCACTTGCAGGAACAGTCATTCCGTTAAGCGAAGTACACGATGAGGTATTTGCAAGTGAGATGATGGGAAAAGGATGTGCGGTCATTCCGGAAGAAGGAAAGGTTTATGCGCCGTTCGATGGTAAAGTTGTCGGATTATTAGACAGCCATCATGCAGTTGGAATGGAAAGTACAGACGGAGTAGAAATTCTGATTCATGTAGGTATGGATACTGTAAAACTGAATGGAAGATGCTTTACCATCCATGTAGAAGAAGGTGAGCAGGTGAAAAAAGGACAGCTTCTTCTGGAATTTGATATTCCGGGAATCAAAGAAGCCGGATATGAAGTGACTACACCGATTGTTGTTACAAACAGTGACGAATTCAATGATGTAGAGATGAAGGCAGAAGGACAGGTAACTGTCGGAGTGGAGCTTCTTGAACTATCTTAAAAAATATAGAAAAAAGAGTGCGGAAATCTTTGAAAAGATTTCCGCATGAAGTGCAGGAGGAAGAATTATGGCATTACCAGATACATTTTTATGGGGCGGCGCGGTAGCTGCCAACCAGTTAGAAGGCGGATGGAACGAAGGTGGAAAAGGCCCAAGTGTCATTGATGTTATGACTGGCGGAAGCGCAACAAAGATGCGTGAGATTACAGACGGAGTAGTAGAAGGAAAGTATTATCCGAACCATGTGGCAGTGGATTTCTATCATGAATACAAAGGAGACATTGCTCTGATGGCTGAGATGGGATTCAAGTGTTTCAGAACAAGTATTGCATGGACACGTATTTTCCCAAATGGTGATGAGGCAGAGCCGAATGAAGAAGGTCTTAAATTTTACGATGATATGTTTGATGAATTGTTAAAATACGGTATCGAGCCGGTTATCACATTAAGCCACTTTGAGATGCCGTATCATCTGGCTAAGGAATACGGCGGATGGATCAACCGTAAGGTGATAGATTTCTTTGTACGTTATGCAGTAACCGTTATGGAACGTTATAAAGATAAGGTAAAATACTGGATGACATTTAACGAGATCAATAACCAGAGTAATACATCGGCAGACATCTTTGGATGGACAAATTCAGGAGTGCGTTTCTCGGAATATGATAATAAGAAGAAAGCCCTGTATCAGGCAGCACATCATGAACTGGTGGCAAGTGCACTGGTGGTGAAGAAAGGCCATGAGATCAATCCGGACTTCCAGATCGGATGTATGTGTTCATTCGTACCGTTTTATCCTTATTCCTGCAACCCGGATGATATTATGGTTGCAACAGAGTGTATGCATGAGAGATATTATTTCTCAGATGTACATATCCGCGGCCATTATTCGGCATTCGCAAAGAAGGAATGGGAAAGAGAAGGTACAAAACCAGTGATGGAGTCTGGGGATGAAGAGATTCTGGCAGAAGGAAAATGTGATTACCTTGGATTCAGTTACTATATGACCAATGCAGTGAAAGCAGATGTTCAGAAAGATACTGCAGAATCCCTGGACGGAAGTTCTCCAAATTCAATTGCCAATCCATATGTAAAGGCAAGTGACTGGGGCTGGCAGATTGACCCAGTGGGACTGCGTTATGCACTGGTTACTTTATATGAACGTTATGAAGTACCTTTATTTATAGTAGAAAATGGATTCGGAGCAATTGATATTCTGAAGGAAGATCATACCTGTGATGACGATTACCGTATCGAATATCTGAAAGAACATATTACTGAGATGAAGAAAGCGGTAGAGATTGATGGCGTAGATTTGATGGGATATACTCCATGGGGATGTATCGATCTGGTATCATTTACAACAGGTGAATTAAAGAAACGTTATGGTTTTATCTATGTTGATAAGAATGATGATGGAACCGGAAGTGGTAAGAGATATAAGAAGAAATCCTTTGGCTGGTATCAGAATGTGATCCGGACGAACGGAGAAGAGCTTTAATCAGTTATAATATAAAAAGAAGATGAGGACTGTTATTTACATATGCAGATGTAAAATAACGGTCCTTTATTGAAAACTAATAATAACTTAAAAACTTGATTTTAACAAATACTAAGTTAAAATGAAATAAATTAAGTTAAAAGGAGAATGAGAAATATGCTCACAAGCGTATTCGGGATTTCTATAAAATATGAAGCATGGAATCAACAGGATTCTTTGCCTGTTTATATTGCAGGGAGTTATGATTTTTGCACAGCATATACAGTATCTGGTACGTTGTAGCTGTAATAGCTGTGGGTATGTTGGCAGTGTCTTTGACCAAAGGAATATTGCATTATAAAGTCAAACAGGTAGTGTAAGTATCCGCAGTCATAGTTATTATTTGTAGAAGAAAAGTCGATAATCAGCTACATGGTGTCCAAACGTAAGATATCCCGCAACAGTAAGGTTTCTGGAGGTTTTTCTGTTGAGAAAATGAAAATGAAAAATCGCATATAGAAATAGAATTCCCAAAAGAATTATGATAAAATAAAATCAGTATTGATGATTCACAGAGTAAAAAGCATAATGACATAAAATTGTTGGTGTTTATGAGCAAGTAGCGAAGCGGATGATTTTATCCGCCTGACTTATGAGGTGACAGTATGGGGATATATCTGAACAGTATTTCATCCTATTCTTTATACAAAAGCGAATATACCAGACCTTATTTTGTAGATAAATCCAGTCTGTTGAAGGAATTGATTCCACTGGCAGAGCAGGGAAATGCACATATATGTATTACCCGCCCCAGGCGATTTGGAAAAACTGTCATGGCAAACATGATTGGAGCATTTTTCAGTAAAGGTGTTGAAAGCAGTGATGTTTTTGACAGGCTTCAGATTTCAGCAGATAAAGATTACAGAAAACATTTGAATCAGCATAATGTAATTTATATTGATTTCAGCAAAATGCCGGGAAATTGTAAATCCTATATGGAATACATTACACGTATTGAGGAACGTTTAAAAAGGGATCTTCTGAAAGTATATTCTGAAATAGAAATATATCCGGAAGACTCTCTGTGGGATATTTTAGAGAGCATTTTCATCGAATATAATGGACAGAAGTTTATTTTCATTTTTGATGAATGGGACTGTATTTTTCATAAAAATTTTGTTACCGAGGAAGACAGACAGAATTACATTTCTTTTCTGAGCAATCTGTTAAAAGATCATGCCTATGTTTCTTTATCCTACATGACTGGAATTTTACCGATTGCCAAGTATTCCAGCGGTTCTGAATTAAATATGTTCATTGAATATACAATGGCTTCAGAAGAGAAATTCAGTGAGGATTTTGGATTTACTGAATCAGAGACAGATATGCTTTACAGAAGGTATCTGGAGATATGCAGAAATGAAGAGAAAACACCTTATGTGACCAGAGAGGGACTGGAAACATGGTATGACGGATACTATGCTAAAAATGGAGAGAGAATGTACAATCCAAGATCAGTAGTGGCTTCTCTGACAAACAATAATCTTGACAGCTACTGGACAAGTTCAGGACCTTATGATGAAATTTTCTACTATGTAAAAAATAATGTAGCAGAAGTAAGAAATGATCTTGCAGTTATGATATCAGGTGAAGGAGTTCCGGCTAAGATAAAGGAATACGCAGCTACGTCTATGAATCTGACAACCAGAGAGGAAATTCTGTCAGCAATGGTAGTGTATGGTTTCCTGAGCTATTATCAGGGAAAAGTTTATATTCCGAATAAGGAACTGATGGACAAATTTGATGAAATGCTCCAGAAAGAAGCCTCTTTGGGATATGTGTACAGACTGGCAAAAGAGTCCGAACGCATGCTTAAGGCAACACTTGAAAAAGATACTTCTACTATGGAAGAAATACTGGAATATGCTCATAATACGGAGACGCCGATACTTTCTTATAATAATGAAGTGGAGTTATTTTCTATTGTAAATCTGGTGTATCTTTGTGCGAGAGACAGCTACCGGGTGGAGAGAGAGGACAAGGCAGGACTTGGATTTGTGGACTTTATTTTTTATCCTGAAAATCCGGCAGATACAGGCATTATTCTGGAATTAAAGGTAGACCATACTGCAGATGAAGCTGTTCAGCAGATTATAGATAAAAAATATAGTTTACGCTTTTCGGGAAAAGCAGGAGAAAAGGCAAAATACACAGGAGAAATCCTTGCAGTAGGAATTGGATATAACAAAAAGACAAAGAAACATCAGTGCAGAGTGATTACTTTACGGAAGGGCACGTTATATTAATTCTTGTATAAGGTGGAAGATAGAGGATATAAGCGGCTGTATAGAAATTTTATACAGCTTTTTTTATGTATAAGTTTGGTGAACTTTTTTTCATCATTTATGGTTATATAAATTTTCCTGTAACGTTTCTTCTGTCTGTGACTTAGTTATATAGAAAGACATCAGATAAAATAATGATACAGCAGACAGGAGGATCATCATGAAACGATATTTTGGAATATTCAATGCAGATGAAACAAAATCAGGACCATGTTCAGACATTCAATGGAAGAAGACCGGGCTATTAAAAATCCCGAAAGATGCAGTAGGATAATAAAAATACAAGGAGCAGGAATGGAGAAATCAGAAATCGAAACAATCTACCGTAAGTATTTCCATGATGTCTTTCTCTATATCCGGGCACTTTCCGAAAATGAAAGTCTGGCAGAGGAAATCACCCAGGAAACATTCCTGAAGGCAATGAATAATATTGAGAAATTTGATGGCCGGAAGGATATCCGCGCATGGCTATTTGTAATTGCGAAGAATACATATTTCCGCTATTGCAGACGAAATAAAATCTATGTGGGCGAAGAATTTTCAGAAATAATGCAGGATTCCATGCAGGATACATCCCCGGCCGTACTGGATCAGATCGTGCAGGATGAGACAGTTCGGAATCTCAAACGCTATGCAGAACTGATACCGGAACCCTACAGGGAAGTATTTCACCTGCGGATATACGGTGAGCTCTCCTTTGAGCAGATCGGAAAATGCTATCAGAAAAGTGCAGGGTGGGCAAGAGTAACCTGCCATCGTGCACGACAGATGATAAGAGCACAGATAAGTCAGGAGGAAAAGTAACATGGAAAAAATAAACTGTAATGTGATCCAGGATATTCTGCCATTATACATTGATGATGTGGTAAGTGATGACACAAAAGAACTTGTAGAAGAACACCTGCAAAACTGCGAAATCTGCCAGCGGGTATACCATGAGACAAAGACAGACCTTGAAAATGATATGAAAATCTCTGCACAGACAAAAGAAAGCAGCAATGAAGCAAATGATCTGAAGAATTTCAGGAAATTTTTAAAGAAAAGAAAGATAAAAACAATCCTGCTTTCCATAGCAGCAACCATAGTTTGCTTTGTGGCAGTGTTCACTTTTATGAATAAACATGTTACATATATCAGCTACAAAGATGCAGGGATAACTATTGTTGAGGATAATAAAGATGAAGTAACATATAGAACAAATATAAAAGGAAATTATCGCTGGAGCACATCTTTGGACAGGAAAACAGGTGTAATGACTATCCATTTTGAACAGAGTTTGTGGGAAAAATATGTAAGCTGTATTTTTTATCCATATGATCATATTCATGATATTTTGAAGAAAGATGAGATAAAAGAAGTATATGTAGATAAGGATGGAACTACAACAACAATCTGGGAAGCTCCGGAGGAAGAACAGAAGGCTTATTTATCTGAAGAACATACAGAGCCGTTAGGATAAAATATTAGAGTATTTTTCAAACACGCTCTAAAATGTGAAAGCGAATTTTAAAGCAGTCCTATAGGTTATAAGGATTTACAAAGGGGTTGTCATGGAAGGCAGCCTCTTTTTATAATTGCTGATGGACATTCTCTTCCCATATGTTACAATAGAACAAGAATATGGAAAGAAAGACAGGAAAATTAACAATGAAAAAACAACTAAATTATGCAGATATCATAAAGGAAGCGCTGATCCTGACAGGTGCGGTAGCGATCATTGCGGCAGCAGTTTATTTCTTTCTGGTGCCGAGCCATACCTCTGTAAGCAGTATCTCCGGTCTTGGTATCGTGTTATCAAACTTTGTACCTTTATCATTGTCTGCAATCACCATGATTTTGAATGTGGTACTTCTGATCATTGGCTTCATCACCTGCGGACGCGAATTTGGCGTAAAAACGGTTTACACCAGCATCGTTTTGCCTTTATTTCTCGGATTATTTGAGAAAGTATTTCCGGATTTTGGCTCTATGACCAACAGTCAGGAGCTGGATGTGCTGTGCTATATCCTGGTGGTCAGCGTAGGACTGAGCATTCTTTTTAACAGAAATGCATCCTCTGGCGGACTGGATATTGTGGCAAAGATCATGAACAAATATCTCCACATGGAACTGGGAAAAGCAATGTCTCTTTCCGGTATGTGTGTGGCTCTTTCCGCAGCGCTTGTATATGATAAGAAAACAGTGGTGCTGAGTATTCTGGGAACATACTTTAATGGAATAGTTCTGGATCACTTTATCTTTGACCATAATATTAAACGTCGTGTCTGTGTCATCACTCAGAAAGAGGAAGAACTGCGTAAATTCATTATCGAAGATCTGCACAGCGGAGCGACGATCTATGAAGCGACAGGTGCCTATAATATGAAGAAACGCAATGAGATCATCACGATCGTAGACAAAACAGAATATCAGAAGCTGATGGCTTATATCAATCACGAAGATCCAAAGGCCTTTGTGACGGTTTACAATGTATCGGATATGCGCTATCAGCCAAAACTGTAAGAAATATTATGGCAGGAAAGCTGTGGGTATGCTAAAATAGCAGAGTGATTATATAACCATAAAGAGATTATGGTAGAAAGAGGATGAAAGATGAAAAAAGGAAAAGGAATTGCCCTGCTTCCCATTGGTGTATTTCTTGTATTATACCTTGGACTGGGCATTTTGTTTGAGTATGTGATGGAAATCCCCATGGGATTTTATAATGTGCCGATCGTAGTAGCATTTCTTGCTGCAATCCTGGTTGCCTGTCTGCAGAACAGAGCACTGGATTTTGATAAGAAACTGGAAATCATGGCACAGGGAGTTGGGGACAAAAATATCATCACCATGCTTCTGATCTTCCTTGCAGCCGGATCTTTTGTAGGAGTTGTGGGAAGAAGCAGTGCTGAGAGTGTTGCATATTGTATGCTGAGTCTGATACCTGCCAGATTTTCAGTGTCTGTGCTGTTTATAGTTGCCTGTTTTGTGTCTGTGGCTATGGGAACCTCTGTGGGAACCATTACCCTTCTGACACCGATTGCAGCAGCAGTTTCCACAGCATCAGGATTTGATCTGGCATTTTGTGTGGCTTCTGTTATGGGTGGAGCCATGTTTGGAGACAATCTTTCTTTTATTTCAGATACGACGATTGCTGCATGTAATGGTCAGGGATGTGAGATGAAAGACAAATTCAGGGAGAACTTCTGGATCGCTCTTCCGGCAGCCGTTGCCACACTGATCTTAATCCTGATCCTGTCATTTCAGACAGAAATCCAGGGCCGTGTGATTCAGCCCTATCATCTGACTCAGGTAATACCGTATGTGCTGGTATTGATCGGAGGAATTGTTGGGATCAATGTGTTTGTGGTATTGCTGACAGGAATCGTATCCGGAGCATTTATTATGCTGATCGGAGGACATACCACACCTGTAGAGATCCTGAAAAATATGGGATCCGGTGTATCCGGAATGTTTGAGACTTGTATGGTGGCGATTCTGGTAGCTGCCATGTGTGCGCTGATACGTGAGTATGGTGGATTCGATGCGCTTCTTGGCTGGATCCATAAAATTTTCCGCGGAAAGAAAGGCGGACAGCTTGGAATGGGACTTCTGGTAGGAACTATGGATATTGCCACTGCCAATAATACAGTGGCGATCGTAATGGCAAACCCTATCGCAAAGGAAATGGCAGAAGAGTATGGGATTACACCAAGAAAGACAGCTTCCATACTGGATACTTTTTCCTGTGTTTTCCAGGGAGTGATTCCATATGGTGCACAGATGCTGGTTGCAATCTCAGCAGTGAACGAACTGGGTGGTGAGATTTCTGCATTTCAGATTATGCCGAAATTGTTTTATCCCATGTTATTGCTGCTCAGCTCTCTGATCACAATTATGAGAGGTTCAGACCGTACAGGAGCTTAAAAGATTCCCCCTGCCGGAAGCTATATTTTTTTCAATTTCTTTCAAAAAATACTTGACCTTCCTCCTTGTGGAAGCAGTATAAAGGAAGCACAGACAGGGCAGTAGAGCAGCGGATCAGCTATATCTGCTGTCAGGAAAGCAAGAGGTAGCAGTATGAAGATCAAACAGGTGGAAGAGCTGGTAGGCATCACCAGAAAGAATATCCGTTTTTATGAAGAGCAGGGTCTCCTGAATGTGGAGCGTGCAGAGAACGGATACCGGGAATATCATACGGCAGATATTGCCAGACTTCAGGAAATCAAATTATTCCGGAAGATGGATATTTCCATAGAAGAGATGAGAGCTCTTTTTGAAAAAAGGAAAAGCCTGCAGGTCTGTCTGGAACAGCACCTGGGAGAACTGGAACGCCGCAGGGAAGGCCTTGTGAAAATGCAGGAAATGTGCCAGCGCCTGATCGCAGAGCATCAGTCTCTGGATACCTTGAATGCCGAGAACTGTCTGGAAGAAATCGAGCAGATGGAGAAAGAGGGTGCAAGGTTTATGGATATAAAGAAAACAGATATCCGTAAGAAAAGAAGGACAGGAGCGATCATTGGAGCAGTAGTTATGATCTTGCTTATGGGATTTACCATAGGGCTTATGCTGTGGGCAAATACACAAGATCCCATACCGACCGGACTGCTGATATTTCTGATCGCCATACCGGTTGTGATCATCGGAGGAATTCTGGCAGCACTTGCAGGACGCATGAAAGAGATTGAAGGAGGAGAAGAGGATGAAGCTTCTAAGTATTGAATATATTCCGGGTGTAGAGTTTGAGGCACTGGGAATTGTAAAGGGAACAGTTGTACAGACAAAAAATGTAGGAAAAGATTTCATGGCAGGGATGAAGACTCTGGTAGGCGGAGAGATCACAGGCTATACGGAAATGCTCAATGAGGCAAGACAGATTGCCACCAAGCGTATGGTGGATGAAGCCAAAGAGATGAATGCGGATGCTGTGATCGGTGTAAAATACGGCTCCTCTCAGGTAATGTCAGGGGCAGCAGAAGTGATCGCATATGGAACTGCTGTGAAATATAAATAAATGACAGGATGCCGGCGGCATGAGAGATTTGCCGCCGACATCCCTGAAATATGATCTTACACACTGTCTGAAAAGTGATATCACCACAGATGAAAGGTAACAATATGAGCGATAATAAGAATGTAAATCAGGATAAAGGTCTTCAGGGAAATGAAAAAATAGAGCAGGCGATCGCTGCTCTGCAGCAGGAAGCCACTCAGGAAATGCTGGCACATACACTGACTGTAATCCGTAGACGAATGAGAGAAAACGGCCAGTTTATCCTTTCAGTAGAACCGCCCACAGGAGACAGCCAGCTCCGGATCGGCACAGTGAAAACCGGAGATGAAAAAGTCTGGTGGGCGGCATTTACAAGCTTTGAGGAAGAACTGAAAGGTGGCGGAAGCGTACAATCCACTTTTCTGACAGACATAGATCAGCTTTTTCATTCAGCATTACAGGTAAATGAAATTGAGGGAATTATTCTTAACCCATGGAATCGCACAATCATGCTGGATAAGAACCTGATTAATATCATATTGGGAAATGTGTGAAGTTATGTAAAGAACTTTCATGTTCAGTTAAATAAAAGTCCTCATTGTTTATCCTTTTTACAATTTCTGCAAAGTTATGCGATAGTTAAAAATGGATAAATACTGAGGACTTTTCTGCTTATCGGGAGTTTCCCATTTTGTTCAATTCAGGCAAGATTGTAACCAACATGGTAATAAAACACAGAGAACCACCGATCACATTGGATACAGGCTCTGCCATAAACACGCCATCTGTGCCCATGTGTAATCCATAGGGCAGGAAATAAGTCAGCGGAACCACGATAAATACTTTACGAAGCAGGGAGAAAAAAATCGCCTGCTTTTTTTTATTCAATGATTTAAACACTGTCTGACCAATATACTGCAGATCCATAAAAATAAAGGCTGCAAAGTAAAGCTTCAGCGCAGGAACGGCATCCTTCA
This sequence comes from Blautia wexlerae DSM 19850, assembly GCF_025148125.1. Classification (NCBI taxonomy): domain Bacteria; kingdom Bacillati; phylum Bacillota; class Clostridia; order Lachnospirales; family Lachnospiraceae; genus Blautia; species Blautia wexlerae. The sequence goes on along the minus strand of NZ_CP102267.1, from coordinate 4,051,486 downwards.
ATAACAATTTATCTGAACTGAAGATTCCGATCAGAAATTCAGGGGCAATGAGAATGACGCTCCACATGATACCTGTATAGATCAGAACCATAATGATCAGAACAACCCCTGCTTTCTTTACTCTGTCAGGACGTCTGGCTCCGTAATTGTAGCTGAGAACAGGAGAGGTTCCCTCATTGATCGCATGGATAGGCGTCTCCACCATCTGGCGAACACTGGATATAATAGTCATGACAGAGATATAAATATCACCGCCTGTCACGGAAAGAACATTATTGCAGCAGATACTTACCAGGCTGTTAGTCAGCTGCATGATAAATCCAGCAGACCCCAGACTGATGATATCCCTGGCATGTCTGGTGCACTCAGAAATCTCATTTATATGAATCCATCTTACCTTCAATTCTGATTTTCCATGAAGAAAATAAAATACAAGCAAGGCAGAGAGAATCTGAGAGATGACAGTAGCAATCGCTGCACCCTTAATCCCCATATCCAGAACAAAAATAAAAATCGGATCAAGAATAATATTTGTCACTGCACCGACTGTTACTGACAGCATACCGATAATGGCATATCCCTGTGCATTGATAAAAGGATTCATTCCTGTTGCTATCATGGAAGGGAGAGTACCCAGAAGGTAAATCATCAGATAGGGATACGCATAAACCAGAGCATCATCTGAAGCACCAAACAGAGTCAGTAAGGGGCGGGCAAAAAGAAATCCGATCAGCATCAGCACAGCAGCACTTCCACATAACATGGTGAAAGCAGTATTCATGATCATGTCAGCAGTCCTGGAATCTCCTTTTCCGCGGTTGATAGAGAAAATTGGTGCACCTCCGGAACCAAAGAGATTACTGAAAGCAGTAATGATCATGATGATCGGAAAGCATAAGCCCACAGCGCCAAGTGCAGTTGTTCCTATATCATGGATCCTGGCGATATAGATACGGTCCACAATGTTGTATAAAAGATTCAATATCTGCGCTACCAGCATGGGAAGCGCAGCGCTTAATATATTGTTGGTCACAGTTCCGTTTTCAAAATCAATTCGTTTCATTATAAATCTTCCTAAGTTTAAAACTTTTATCGTGCATATAAGTATATCATAAAGTAAACAGAAATTCACTCTGATACAGTGGTGTTGGAACAAAATAGTTACTGTTCACTCCGTTCACAGTAACGTAGCCAAAATTCATTCCAGATTGCCTGCGGCAATGGAATTTTGGCTTGTATGTCTCGGGATTTTGGCATATTCATGCCAAAACACCTCGCGGGACAGTGGCATGTGAACAGTAACACAAAATATTCTCTGAAATTGTCATAAGTCATGATACAGAGAATAAAAAAGCATTTTTTATCCATACTATTTTCATGTAACAAAATACAGTATTTCTTAAAAAAGGAGACAACAGACTATGATTTTAAAAGAAAAGGAACGTTCAGTAATCGAAGATCTTCAGACACAAGAGAAAAGCTGTGTGGAAAAGTATGGAAAATACGCAGAACAGGCCAGAGACCCGGAGCTTAAAAATCTTTTCCGGAATATCCAGCAGGAAGAACAGAAGCATTATGAGTCTTTGTCAATGATTCTTTCCGGAAGTGTGCCTGAATGTAACTGTAATGACAGATCAGGCAGAGATTATCAGCCAAAAGCGGTCTATACAGCTATGAGTTCACCGGAAGACAAAGAGCACGATGCGTTTCTTGCAACAGACTGTATTGGTACAGAGAAGCTGGTGTCAGGAACATACAATGATGATGTATTTGCCTTTGGCGACAGTGGTGTACGCAAGCTGCTGGCAGATATCCAGATTGAGGAGCAGAATCATGCGGAGATGCTGTATAAGTATAAAACAGTGAATGGAATGGCATAACAGCGAAAATTCCCAGATGACTCTGAGAGGAAAATCCCAGATAAGTGGCGATTTCAATATAAGAATAGGGGGAACAAGCCAGAAGATTCCTGGTAAGCTTTACCTTTTCCTGTAAAATGAAATCCGTAAGAGTAACGTTTTCGCATTGCCTGAATAGTTCAGAAAGATAATTCGCATTCAGATGCAGATACTCTGCAATATCCTGGATGCGGATTTTTTCGTGTAAATGTTTGAAAATGTAATCTTTGGACTGCTCCACCCAGATATTTTTGGTGGCAATATCAGAAAGAAGTCTATGAAGCAAGAATCAAGATCCATCGTTCTGAGTACATTACAGAAAGAGACTTCACAAGAATTAAATCCATGGGAATGGATGCAGTGAGAATCCTGGTTCCATATTTCATTTTCGGTGACAGAGAACCATTCATCGGATGTATTGAAGAACTGGATAAAGCATTTAACTGGGCTGAAAAATATGGACTGCAGATTCTGATTGATCTTCATACAGCACCGGACAGCCAGAATGGATTTGACAACGGTGGAATCAGTGGTGTATGCAAATGGTCACAGGAGCCGGACGAAGTGGAGTTCGAGCTTACAGTATTGGAAAGACTGGCAGAGAGATACGGAACAAGAAAAGGATTATGGGGAATTGAGATCCTGAACGAGCCAATACTGGAAGATATGTGGGAATCCATGAAGGATACAGAACGCTATCCTGCGGTTGATCCTGAGAAAGCTAAAGGAACAAAGCTAAATACAATGGAATTCATCCGTGGTTTTTATCTGGAAGCATACGACAGAATCCGCAAACATATGTCGGAAGACAAATATGTGGTATTCCATGATGCATTCTGCTTAAAAGCATGGAAAGATTTTATGCGTGAAGACAAATACAAGAACGTAGTTCTGGATATTCATCAGTATCTGATGGTTGCAGAAATGAAGGGCTGCCAGCAGACTGTAGAAGAGTACGTGAAATATGTAAAAGAGCTGAAAAAGGACATCGCAGAAATGCAGGAATACTTCCCGGTAATCTGCATGGCATTCTTCAGCGTAGATAAATACTATGCAAAAGTAGTGGAGGATCTGTCTCAGGGTAAACACAGAGGCGAATAATAGTAGCAGGATAACAAATAAATTGCATCATTTCTATAGCAAACCTCTCAAATGTATTATTTATGAGGATTGCTGCAAATAAACATAAGTTAACAGCAAAAAGGATGTCGGATTTGTCCCCCGGCATCCTTTTTACATAAAACAAAAATGAAGAACAGAAGTAAGCGGAGATGTTTAATAAGTATAAAACGTAAATTGTATGGTATAAGAGTTGGAAAAAAGAGGCAGTCTGTGCAGGACTGTCTGGATACATAACTGGAACATGTTCCAGTTTGACGAAAGAAAGGGCCACTTTTCGGCAACTTATTAATTGTAAGAACAAATGCGCAGTGCTATACTTATCTTATTAAAATTTATTCCAGATTGCCTGCAGCAATGGAATTTTGGTATATGCATGTCAAAACACCTTGCAGGATAGGCGTATGAACAGTAATTATTATGTGATTGTGAAAAGTAATAACAGAACAGGAAAAGTAGGTATGGCGAGTATAAGAGATGTAGCGCGCAGAGCAGGCGTAGGGGTGGGAACCGTTTCCAGAGTTATAAATGGAACTGGTTATGTATCTGCAGATACAAGAAAAAAGATAGAAAGTGCAATTGAAGAATTACAATATAAACCTAATGAGCTGGCACGAAATCTGTTCCGCAATAAAACCGGAATCGTAGGTATTCTTGTACCAGATGTAGATCATCCGTTTTTCTCTAGTTATGTGAGACAAACGGAGGCAGCTCTTTATGAAATGGGATACAAGACACTGATTGGAAATACCATAGGTATAAGTAACAGAGAACGGGAATTTCTGGATATGCTGGATCGAAATATGGTAGATGGTATTATTACCGGATCACATACGCTGGAAGGTGATGAGTATCTGAAGAGAAAGAAAACAATTGTTTCCCTTGACAGAGATTTCGGTTCTGGAATTCCCATGGTAGGATCGGACCATATGTCCGGAGGAGAAATGGCTGCTAATATTTTAATAAAAAATAAATGTAAGAAAGTCCTGAATATTTCAGGTGTGGCTCCTGATATTGCGGCTAATGACCGACATGCTATTCTTGAAACCATTCTGACAGAGCATGGAGTGGAAGTCATAGATGTGATTATGGAGTGGAACAAATTTGGTCATGAAGATTACCGGGAAATAGCCAGAAAAGCGATGCAGAAGTGTGATGGGATAGATGGTGTATTTGGGACTGATCAGCCTGCACTTTATTATATGCATCTGGCTATGGAAGCAGGCAGAAAAGTTCCGGATAACTTTAGGGTTGTTACTTATGATGGAACAGATATCACCAGACTTTGTTATCCGGAAGCAACCAGTATCTGCCAGAACATAGAAATGCTTGCGGAAATCAGTGCAAACTCGGTGGTTGATCTTATCGAAGAACGTCGTCCGGTTCCTCACAAGCAAATTATTCCGGTAGAGGTGCGTCAGGGACAGACTACATATCCTGTGAATCTATAGGTGACAGCATTAATACAAAAAATTATAGAAAAGCTCTTTGGCATATGTGAAAAGTGTACAAAGAGCTTTCCTATATTTGTGAGACATGGAGAAGAATCAGAAGTGTGTTGACAAATAGTATTATTCATTATATAATCCAAATAAATGGAACGGGTACCATATATAAAAGCGTAGGAAACCTGCGTTATATTTTTTGAAAATATATGGAACGGGTACCACATCTAAATGTGACAAATATCAGAAAGGGGATTTACGTATGTACACAGGAAATTATGAGTGTCTGGAATTATTTGTAAAACCGGATGAAGGCAAAAAAGGCAGTGTGCTCCTGAAAAATGTAAAAGAAAGCACAACAGAGACAAAAGAACCGAAACATATCTATGGAAACTGGATCAAATTTCCGGTAAGCAGAAATACAGAATATGAAATCTCAACACAGGATTGCACAATAACGTTTGCTTATTTAAGCGAATGTGAAAACATTATGGAAAATGGAATCTGTGTGCTGGATACTACAGACAATTATAAAGAAATGAATAAAGAAGAGTTCCTTCATTTCATAGATACTCCATATAGAGAACAGTATCATTTTTCGCCGGTTGTGAACTGGAATAATGATCCTAACGGACTTTGCTGGTTTAAGGGCTATTATCACCTTTTCTATCAGATGAATCCTTTTGGACAGGAGTGGAATAATATGTACTGGGGACATGCAGCAAGTAAGGATCTGGTGCATTGGACACATCTTCCGGTTGTATTAGAGCCTCAGGAAGAAATTCTGGATAATCTTGCGATTAAAGGAGGTGCTTTCTCCGGAAGTGCACTTCCGATGGGAGATGAGGTGTACTTCTATCTCACAAGACATATCGGACCGCAGGATGACGGATGGGACACTATTCAGTATCAGACAATGACAAAGAGTAGCGATATGATCCATTTTGAGCCGGAAAAAGAGATTATCAGGGAGAAACCGGAAGGTACTAACTATGATTTCCGCGATCCGAAAGCAATTAAGATCGGTGAGAAGTATTATATTGTATTAGGTGCATGCGTAGATGAAAAAGGAACATTTCTTCTGTATGAATCTGAGGATGCAGAGAACTGGAAGTACAGATGTCCTCTGATCACAGAGGAAACAAAGATCAGAACCATAGAGTGTCCCGACTTTTTCCCGCTGGATGATAAATATGTAGCTATGGGCGCATGGATGAGTCATTATGATGAATACGGAAGATTCCAGCAGTGCAGATATTATGTGGGAGACTGGAATGGTGATGCAATGGATGTCCATACACAGCAGTGGGTGGATTTTGGAAGCAACTGCTATGCAGCGCAGAGCTTTCAGCATGAAGACCGTAGGATCCTGATCGGTTGGATCAGTGATTTCTATGGAGAGCATATTGCTACAGAGCCGGGAGCTTATGGAAGCATGACTCTGCCAAGAGAGCTCCATGTGAAGAATGAACATGTATATACAAAACCTGTAGAGGAAGTTTATACTCTTCTGGGTGATATAGTATATGAAGGCACAGGCAGTGAGATTAAAGTCGGCTCCATTGCAGATAACAGATATTATGCATCTGTATCATTTGAAGAAACAGGAGATTTCAACATTCTTCTTGGTCAGGATGGGGATAAATCCATCAGTCTGACTGCAGAAGGGGGAAAAGTATTCTTCAAAATGACAGGTGTGAAGAGCGATAAGGTACAGTTTGTTTCTTCTGTGGAGAAATGCAGAAATGCAGAAATTTTTGTAGACGGAAGAACAATTGAGGTATATTTAAATGATGGAGAAGATGCAGGAACCAGACTGTTTTACAATAGCAGCAGCCAGGGAATCTTCTGTCTGAACAGTGATAAAGAAGCGCAGGTTAAAATCTGTGAAATGAAATCCATCTGGAAATAAATCCGCAGAATACAGATATTTGGCTAAGTTACTGAGAACGGAGTGAACAGTAACGATATTTGCTTAAAGCAATGTGCCATATATCTGCCGGCAGTAAAAAAAATGGTAACGGTTCCATAAAAATAAAAAAATAAATAGAAAGAAGAGGGGGGAAAATTGAGAATTTTATTTTCCCCCTCTCTTTTTTGGAAACGTGTAAAAAAATAACGGAATATAGGAAATTTAATATAAATATAGCAAAGAAAAAACCCAGATATGATTGTAAAAAATATATAAAAACAGATAACTTATATTGTGAAAATATACGAATTGATGCGAAAACAGGATTTTTAAGTTAAAATCTATTGACAAATAAGGCAAGAGAGATTATGATAAAACCATCATATGAAACGGGTTCCACAAGAGGACAAATAAAGCTTTTAACCACAGCAAAATAGCTGTGGTTAAAAAAGGAAATACATGGAACGGGTTTCATAAAAAGGCATTTCCTGAACGAGATTAAGGAGATGTAACCGCAACAACCAATATATTTTATCAGGAGGAAAGAAACATGAAAAAAAGAATGAGCGTAATTCTGGCACTCACAATGGCGGCAACTACAATGTTCAGTGCAGTACCGGCAATGGCAAAAGATGGTGATGTAGTAAACATTACAATCTGGAGCCCGACAGACAGAGAACAGGTAGAGGCATGGTGGACTGAGAAGCTTGCAGAGTGGAACGAAGCAAACCCGAATATCCAGGTCTCACGTGAAGCAATCGACCGTTCCGATTCCTATGCATATGATAACAAAATTGCTACAGCAGTAACATCCAATGACCTTCCGGATATCTTCTATGTAGACGGACCGCAGGTTTCCTACTATGCAGCAAACGGAATCAGCATTCCGCTGAGTGATTATTTTACAGAGGATGATCTTTCTGATTTCGTTCCTTCATCCATTGCCCAGAATACCTATGACGGACAGTTATATGCAATCGGTGCAACAGAATCTTCTGTAGCATTCTATTACAATAAAGATTATCTCAAAGAGTGCGGTGTTGATACAGATGACCTTGATTCCCGTACATTAGACAACCCGATCACATGGGATGAGATGGCAGAGATCGCTGAAAAGTGTACAACAGATAATTATGTGGGAGCACACATTATCATGGATCATGGTGAAGGTCTTCCATATGCATTAGAGCCAATGTATATCTCTGAAGGAAAAGACTACATCAGCGAGGATGGTAAGGAAGCTGACGGATATGTAAACAGCGAAGAAGCAGTAAAAACAACTTCTTACCTTGCAGATCTTATTGCAAAAGGATATGCAAACATTGAGCCGATCACAGACGAGTTCTTAAACGGTGCATGTGCAACAATGCTTGGTGGTTCATGGGAAGTTGCAACTCTGGAAGCAAATGCAGATTTTGACTGGGGTGTAACATACTATCCGGTATCTGAAACAGGTACAGCAGTTTCTCCTTGTGGTGACTGGGCAGCAGCAGTAAGCAAGGACTGTGAGAATCCGGATGCAGCAGGCGAATTCCTTCAGTGGCTGATGAACAGCGAAAATGTAGCAACTTATGCAGCTGCAATCGCAAAACCTGCAACACGTAACTCTGCTTATGATGAAGAAGCAATGGCTGATTACAAAGAAGGAGCACGTGCACTTATGGTTGAACAGCTGAACAACACAGCAGTTCCGCGTCCAAGAACACCTTCCTATGCAACATTCTCTTCTGCATATGCTGAAGCAATGACAAATATCCTCTCTGATGCAGCTACAAACGGAGAAGTTGATGATGATTATATCCAGTCTGAACTTGATACAGTAGCAGAAACATTCACAGAAGATTACGAAACATACTACGCTGAATAATCAGGATAGAAACCTGGCCGCATCGCTTTTGCGGTGCGGCCGTTTTAAGTTTGTTAAAAGGGGGAAAGGATTATGGCTAAGACGAAGCTGACAGGCAGAAAACGTGACGAGAGAATCACTGCATATGCATTTACTGCTCCGGCAGTTATCCTTCTGATCGCATTTCTGGTTGTACCGATGATCTATACCGTTTACTATTCCGGATTTAAATATCAGATTATGAGACCGGATGCCATAAAGATGATTGGTATTGAAAACTATCAGAAACTGTTCCAGGATAAAAACTTCTGGATGGCTCTGAAAAATACTGTATATTTCACAGTAGTTGTTGTACCTGTACAGTGTATACTGGCACTTGGACTGGCGCTTCTGGTTTCAAAGAAATTCCGCGGAGTCGCAATATTCAGAACAATGTATTTTAGTCCACAGTTAACCTCCATGGTTGTTATCTCTGTTCTGTGGTCAGTACTTTACAATGCAAATCCAAGCACTGGTCTTATTAATTCTCTGCTGGTATCACTGGGAATGGATCCTATTAATTTCCTGAGCAATGAGCATACAGCCATGAACTCCATTATCTTCATGTCTGCATGGCAGGGCGCAGGTTATCAGATGATGATTTTCCTGGCAGGTCTTCAGGGAATTCCGAAAGATCAGTATGAGGCAGCATCTGTAGATGGTGCAAACAAATGGAATCAGTTCCTGTTTATCACACTTCCGGGACTGAAAGGAACTATAAAATATGTTATTATGATCACTATGATCCAGGCAATGAAGCTGTTCACACAGCCATATATCATGACACAGGGCGGACCAAAGAACTCCACCAAAACTCTGGTATATTACATTTATACACAGGGCTTCCAGAAAGGTAACTTTGGTTATGCCTGCTCAATCGCAACTGTATTCTTCGTTATTGTTGTGGCAATGTCACTGTTAATGAAGAAAGTAACTACTGCAACTGATTAAGGAGGACAGGAAAATGAAAAAATCATCAATGAAATTTTCTGCGGCTTTTTCCAAATTTATGTTTTATTTTGGAAATATTGTCATAGGTATTATCTTTGTTTCTCCTCTGATCTGGATGATTTCCGCGTCTCTGAAACCGGAATCTCAGATTTTTGCAAATATGAACTCCCTGAAAACATTCTTTCCGGTATCGGCTTCTTTTAATAACTATGTAGAAGTATTTACCAGAATGAATCTTCCTCAGGTATTTAAGAACACCTTGCTTTACATTGCACTCATCCTGGTTCTTGATCTGCTTGTAAACTCCATGTGTGGTTATGCGCTTGCAAAATTTGAGTTCAAAGGAAAAGGCGCGATCATGAATCTGGTAGTAGCCCTGATGGTACTTCCGATGGAAGCAATCATGCTTCCGTTATATATTGAAATGTCACAGCTTGGCTGGGTAAATACACTTGCAGCACTGGTAATTCCTTTTGTAGCAAAATGTTTCTCCATCTATATGTTCCGTCAGTTTTTCTGTGATATTCCAGATGATCTGATCGAGGCGGCTGCAATTGATGGATGTCGTCCGGCAGGAACTTTCTTCAAGATTGTTATGCCGATTTCCAAGACTGTATATGCAACTGTATTTATCCTTGATTTCGTCGCTCACTGGAATGACTTTATGTGGCCATTCCTGGTTATGACCGGTGAAGACAAGCGTACGATCCAGCTCGCAGTTCAGTCCTTCTTCGGAACACAGCCTGTACATTATAGTGCAATCATGGCAGCACTGGTAATCTCTGCAATCCCGATGATCATCATGTTCATCTTCATGCAGAAATATTATGTAGAAGGTATTGCATCTTCCGGTATTAAAGGCTAAGTCAATATATAAAGCCCTACAATGCGCCTGGATGGCGTTTTGTAGGGCTTTTTTATGTTAGAAGAATTATGTCGCTGAAGCGACCCGTCGCAGGCGGAGAATCAAGTAGTCTCCTGATGTAATTGCGAATATTCGCCTGACGTATGAAAACACTTGGCTTTAAGATAAAATATGTCAAAATTTCTTATTGAAACTAAAAATAGGAATGTTATGATAATGAAGGAATTCTGTTGAAATTGATATTTGTATTTCAATGGAGATTCAATCAAATCAATAGCAAAGCAGATAATTTTATCAGCTGGAATTGTTATAGAAATATAGAGAATGGGAGTAAAGAGAAATGACCACATCTATGATAAAAGGGAATCCGCTGAAACTGATGCTGCAGTTTGCGCTTCCTTTATTATTAGGAAATTTGCTGCAACAGACTTATAATATTATTGACGCTGCGATCGTAGGACAGATCCTTGGCGCAAAAGCGCTGGCAAGTGTAGGAGCCAGCAGCAGTATTCAGTTTCTGGTACTGGGATTCTGCATGGGAAGCTGTACAGGGTTTGGTGTTCCTGTAGCTAAATATTTTGGCGCAGAGAAAATAGAAAAAATGCGGGATTATATCTTTAACAACCGTAGCAAGAATTCCCTCACCTCTATAGGGACGCTACTGAAAAACTATTTTTATACACATTATATAGTAGATTAAAACAAATAAAAACACTTTATATTGTACTGCTTTATGCAAAATAAAGACTTTTTCAGTGGCGTCCTATAGGTGAGGGGATGAATTGCACATTCGAGCATGTCTGCTCAAATTCATAAAAAATCACAAAAACACTTGTTCTGATACAATAAATATATTATAATAGAAAAGAAGAACAATATGCTCTTTAATTTTCATTCAGTGTTTTTGGCTGATCATGGTTATGAAATATAGCAGAAAGATGCTAGACGATAAGATGTCAGAGAGAGCAAAAGAAATCTTGAAATATAGTACCTGTTGAAACAATCCATCAGTATATAGAGAGTCAGGGTGAGAAAGATAAATCGGGCAGTAAAAATAAGGATCTATCCAAATAAAGAACAGATAACCCAGATAGAGAAAACAATCGGCTGCAGCCGCTTTCTCTATAACCGGATGCTTGCGGATAAGATCCGTTATTATCAGGAAGAAAAAAAGATGCTGAAAAATACGCCGGCCGGATATAAAAAAGAATATCCATGGCTGAAAGAAGTGGATTCTCTTGCGCTGGCAAATGTACAGTTAAATCTGGAAGGGGCTTTCCGGAAATTTTTCCGGGAACCGGGAGTGGGATTTCCGCATTATAAATCAAAAAAACATTCGCGGAAATCCTATACAACGAATATGGTAAATGGGAATATCTGTCTGCAGGACAGGTTCCTGAAGCTGCCAAAGATGCAGCCGGTAAAAATAAAACTCCACCGTATGATCCCGGAGGGATGGAAGCTGAAATCAGTGACTGTGAGCAGGGAACCGTCCGGGAAATATTTTGCCAGCCTGCTGTTCGATTGTGAAAACCAAACAGCGGAGAAAAGACAGGCGGAAAAATTTCTGGGGATCGATTATGCCATGCATGGGATGTGTGTATTTTCCACCGGTGAAAGGGCCGGATATCCCATGTTTTACCGGAATGCGGAGAAAAAACTTGCCCGGGAACAGAGAAAGCTTTCCAGATGTGAAAAGGGCAGCCGTAACTATCAGAAACAGAAGAAAAAGGTTGCATTATATCATGAAAAGATAAAGAACCAGAGGAAGGATTTCCAGCATAAGCTCAGTCACAGCCTTGCAGAAGAATATGACGCGGTATGTGTGGAGGATCTGAACCTGAAGGGGATAGCCGGAGGCCTGCATTTCGGAAAAGGGATACAGGATAACGGATACGGTCAGTTCCTTTCCATGCTTGGATATAAGCTGGAAGAACGTGGAAAATATCTGATAAAAGTAGACAGATATTTTGCATCCAGCAAGATATGCAGTGTATGCGGGCATAAAAAGAAAGAGCTGGCATTATCAGAACGGACATACCTGTGCGAATGTGGAAACCGGATGGACCGGGATGTGAATGCGGCGATCAATATTCTGGAAGAAGGAAAAAGAATATATAAAAAATGTGCATAATAGCACAGAAAAGATCCGTAACCGGATAAAAAAGAACCGCGGGACACGCGGGGATAGCCTGTTTTAGCTTTGCCCTGAAGGGCAATCGAGCAGGAAGCCCCATTTCAAAATCTGTAAGATTTAAGTGGCGGGAGCATGTCACTGGAGCTGTATTATGTGCAGGAATCGCAGTGATCCTGACAGCATTATGCAGTGTTTTATGTCCTCAGATTTTGCATATTTTATCTGTACCAGAGGACATTTATGACAATGCATACAGCTATCTGCTGATTATTTTCCTGGGGATTCCCTTTACGATTTTATATAACTACCTGTCCAGTATTTTACGATCAGTGGGAGACAGCAGGACACCGTTTATATTTCTGGCGTTATCTGCTGTTCTGAACATTTTTCTGGATTTATTCTGTATTATAGTGCTGAGACTTGGATGTGCCGGAGCTGCTATTGCAACGATTTCTGCACAGGCGATCAGTGGGATTTTGTGCCTTGTTTTTATTATCCGCAAAATGAAACTTCTGTGGCTCAAGAAAGAAAACAGGGCAATAAAGGGGGGATGCAGTAAAGGAGCTTCTGGCAATGGGAATGCCTACGGGACTTCAGTTCTCCATCACAGCTATCGGAAGTATGGTCATGCAGTCTGCCAATAATGGACTTGGAAGCACTTATGTATCTGCATTTACGGCAGCAATGAAGATCAAGCAGTTTACCATGTGTCCGTTCGATGCTATCGCAACCTCTGCATCTGTATTCTGTAGCCAGAATCTTGGCGCAGGACAGTCTGACAGGATAAAAAAAGGTCTGCGCTGTGGTATTGCAGTAGGAATTTTACTGATTTTTGCAGGGCATACACTTTCTATGCTGTTTGTTGGAAAGAGTGCGGTGGCAGTTCTGGATGCCTCTGCCAAATACCTCAGATGTATGGGATTTTTCTACTGGAGTCTTGGTATTCTCAATGTCGCCCGTATGGTAACTCAAGGACTTGGATATTCAGGCAGAGCCGTTTTCTCCGGCGTAACAGAAATGATCGCCAGAACAGTTGTCTGTCTTGGATTTGTAGGAACTTTTGGCTTCACAGCCATCTGCTTCGCAGACCAGACGGCCTGGATCACAGCAACCTGCTATATTTTTCCGACATGCCTGTGGTGCATCCGAAAGTCTACAAAAATGCTTGCATCTATAGCAGTCCGAGTAAATAATGCATCATAATCCAGCCCATCAGAGTGTGAAATTCTGCGTCATATATCTTCCTTGTCTTTCGCACTCTGCTGAACTGTCTTAAATGCATTATTTATTAGGACTGCTATAAAAAAATATGACAAAATAAGAAAACAGCTATGCAAGAGTAGCAGATAAAAATATCTGTACTCTTCATAGCTGTTTTTATGTATGGTTTATATATGGTAAAGCTATTGACTATATGGATATCAGGTTAAAAGAGCTTCTGCTCAGATGCTTTTTTATCCGTAAATGGTCCTGCGACAGTTTTGACATCTCTGTGATTTCCAAAGAAATCCTGATTAAAGATAATCGGGCTTCCGTCAGGATTTTCGTATTTCTGCTCCGGTTCGAATGCCATACCAAGTGTTTCAGTTGAGATGATACCGTCGTTTTCTTCTTTGATGATATCATACAGGTTGGTCTTCAGATACCAGCCATCTTCTTTCTCTTCAACAGAGATATCTACAGTGTGTTCTGCATCTGTGACTGCATCTGTTTCTTTTTCCCATGCACGTGCTCCATTGAAATAGAGATTGCCGGATGCCCATACAGGAAGATGATCATAATAGCAGTTGCCTGTTGTTTCAGAACCCATTCCGCAGTAACCTTCGAACTGTCTGTTCCATTCATCAAAGGTTGGATATCCGTTAAATTTGAAAGTTCCTGTGATCACATTGCATTCATCCCACATATTTCCATTGTTACCCATAAGATCAGCTAGATCCTGCATACAAGGACGGATCGGTTTCTGAACGAAGATGTTGTTGTAGAATCTGTCATCTCCATGAAGGATGGTCATAAATCCTGCAACCTGAGTTCCGTGTTTGGTGTGATATGGAGTATATCTCGGAGATGGAATATCAGGTGCACCGTTGTCTGTACCGATACCAACAGAAACGAAGCCGCCGCAGATCAGGTTATGTACAAGGGCAACACCCTGGGTTGCAATTTTCAGTGCACGGTCAGACAGCAGGATATTGTGGTCGATCAATGTCGGACCATGAGAAACCTCAACGAAGATATCTTCTCCTACGCTTGTGACAGCGTCATCGCCTGCTTCGAAATCATTTGGAAGAGCATTGTCATGGAAGAGATTTCCTGTAACGCGGGTTCCCTGTGCCTGCCAGTCAAGCCACAGACCACGGGTGCAGTTGTGGATATGGTTGCGGCGGAAAATAACATCGATAGCAGCATGCATTTTGATACCGCCGATCTCTGCTCCTGCCAGATTCTGCTTGTTGTTAATGTGATGAATATGGTTGTCTTCAATAACAGAGAATACGCCTCCAAGATGTCCTACAATACCTGTCTGACCGCAGTCATGGATCTCACATCTGCGTACAATATGGGAACCGATGTGTTCTTTATCCCATCCTTCATAGGAAGCCTGGCAGATGCAGTCGCGTTCTGTCTGAGTTCCGTCTTTGTATTTCCATTTTAACCATTTGTTATCATTTTCAGGCTGCAGATATTTACCAAGAGAAATACCGCTGCATTTGGATTCATAGATTTCACAGTCTTCGATGATCCATCCTTTGGACCAGTGAGGACCGACCATTCCCTCCTGATAAGCAGTAGGAGGAGCCCACTGAGTAGCAGCCTGACTGATACGGAAACCGGAGAGAGTGATATATCCGATTCCTTCACTTTCCGGATAGAAGCAGTTTCTTCTTACACTGATCTCAACGTTTTCTTTATTGGGATCTTTTTCATGGAAGTTTGCATAAATAATGGTCTGATTATTGGCTTCATTCTGTTCTGCGTACCATGTATATACAGAGAAATCAGGATCCCATGAGATAGTACTTTTTTGTGGATTTTTAACTTTATCCAGAGTGGTTACTTCATACATGGATTTTTCATTCAGATATACATCTCCTGTATGAGCAATAAATGTAGCGATAAACCAATCTCCGGATACCAGGGTAGTAAATGGGTTATAATTACCGAAGATTCCGTTCGGAATGACTGCTTTCCATACAGTGCCTTCTACATTTTCCCAGTCTTTGACAGCTTCGCTTCCCGTAATGTGAGCCTGTCCTTTTATTGCAGAACGGTAGGTGATACGCTTGTCTGCGGTTCCTGCGTGAATCGGATTAACAGCTTCGCGGTATAATCCCGGTGCAACGATGACTTCATCTCCCGGAAGTGCCTTTGCGGCGGCTTCCTGAATAGTTTTGAATGGATTTTCTTTTGTTCCGTTTCCGGTCTGGATTACGGATGCATCAACGTAAATAATCATTATAAAAACCTCCCGGCCTTCTGGCCTGAATCTTTCTGTTTGCGGGCGAAATGCCCATAAGATATGTGAGTTAAGTGTAGCATGTAAATATGCAGCGAAACAATGGAATACTGTGTCATCTTGTATGAATTTTGTGATGATTCATTACTGTTCACTGAAAACGTCGGATTCGAAAATAAGAGAACGAAAGAATTTCTGGCAAAAATCCTGTAAATAGAATAAATCTTGATACTTAAAACTTAAAATAGTGAGTAAATACCGGGCTTTATTTACCAGTAACTTTTACCTGCATATTACATAGATTTTGATGTAAATACTCTGCAGATGATATATTATAAAAAATACAAATATTTTCAGAAAGTGCAGGCTATCATGAATAAAAAGAAATCAAAGAATAAAAAACAGGATAAGCAGAGTGAGAAGCCGGTTCCGAGGAAAAAGGAAGAGGAGCAGACAGAAGGAACTGGTAGAAATTCAGCTCAGAACCCTTGCTATGTATTACTGGTCTGTACTGGAATATCATATATATACTGCCTGGATTTCAAAAACAAAAATCCAGGCAGTTATTTTAATACCAGCGTGTCATTGGCAGATCATTATTGATTCCTTTAGTCATCAGAATCTGGTGCAGATCAATAATTCCGTTATGGAAGGTTGCAGCACATGCTGACAGGTAAAGTTCCCACATACGCAGGAAGGATTCATCAAACATGGTCTTTTCCTTTTCTATATTCTCACGGAAATTCTTTTCCCAGTGGAGCAGAGTTTTATTGTAATGCAGACGCAGATTTTCAATGTCCAGAGTGTGGAAATTGTCCTCTGCCATATGATTCAGGATTTCTCTCAGACTGGGAACGGTTCCGCCTGGAAAGATATATTTCTTGATCCATGGATCACCCGGATGTTCTTTCAGTGCACTGATAAAATGAAGCAGGAATAATCCGCCCGGTTTCAGAACTTTCTCTACACAGTCAAGGAAGAGCTGATAATTGTCACGGCCAACATGTTCCAGCATTCCCACACTGACTACCCGGTCAAACTGATAGTTATGTTTCGGCAGATCACGGTAATCCATCAGTTCCACTGTAAGATAATCTTCCAGGCCCTGATCTTTGATGCGCTTTTGGAATTCTGTATATTGTTCGTGGCTTAAAGTGATTCCTGTACCATGTACTTTGTATTTTTGGGCAGCCTCAATCAGCAGAAAACCCCATCCGCAGCCGATATCAAGAAGACTCATACCTTCTTCCAGGTGTAATTTTTTCAGAATATAATCTACTTTATTAACCTGTGCCTGATATAAAGAGTCATCGTCATGAATGAAGTAGCCACAGGAATAACTCATGGTTTCGTCCAGCCATAATTTATAAAAATCATTTCCGATATCATAGTGGCTGGTGACTTCCTTTTCCTGATTTTTTTTGGATGTAGAACTGAACATGATCTTTTTCAGAGCAGATTCATTGGTAGAAAATTTGCTCATCTGTCCCAGAAAATGATCCAGTGCCTCGTAAAGATTTCCTTCAATATCCAGATCTCCCCGCATATAAGCCTCGCCTAATGCCAGGGAAGTGCTTTTGAGCAGCTCGGCCAGAGGAATTGTTTCCTTAAAATTTACTGTAAATGTGGGTTCTCCCTCTCCGATCGGATATTCGGAATTCTTGAACTTTACCAGAAATGGATAGTCCGTAAAGCGTTCAAGGAATTGCACCATTGCTTTTTCTTCAGCCTTTTCTCCTAATGTCTCAAACATAATAGTTTACCTCCTTTAACACCAAACTATGATACACCTTTGGGGGCGCTTATCGTCAAGGGGAGAATTAAACAAAGATATCTGGGAAATTGGTCAGACTTGTAGCAGAATAATGGAAATAGAAGAAGAAACAAAAAGTTCACAAAAAACATCTTGACCATCAAAGAAACACAAGTTATAATCCTGTCTTTGACAGTTACTAAACAAAAAAATTGCTGTACCTCTTGATTTTACTGAGGTTCGGCGATTTTTTGTGTTGTTTTGGAATATAGTATTTTATTCCCGGCCTTTTCATCGTTCTTAGTTTATCCAAGATCGTTTCGTAGCTGATGGCATTTTCCAGGTCTCTTTCAAGGTAACGATATATCACTAATGCAAGGAAACAGATAAGGAAATGGGCTTTTATGCGTATATCGTCTTGAAGAAAAAATGGTTTTGTTTCAAAATCAGTTTTCATTATACGGAAACATTTCTCGATTTCCCATATGTCGATATTTTAGAAATGCCGATAAATTTTCTATAAGATTCCATGCCTGACCCAATGTCAGGCACAAGTAATGAACTATCGGCATTTATTTCAATCCACAAAGCCGCTTGATAGTATCTTCGTCATTGGCATACTTGAACATCACATCATCCTTAAAGATGGAACTGTCACTATCGCTAAGTTTATACCGTGTCTTCATCATCAACATCGCTTATCTCATAGATTGTCTCATACTCATCAAATGAAATACTATAATAATGACTGATTACGTCTCTATAGTGAGAAATGCCGATATATTTACAAAGTCTTATAAATCCAATATTTCAGAAAGTCAAAAATCGGCATTTCTAAAATATCGGCATAATATTCCAACGACCTTCGCTGACTTTTAAGATATCTTTTACGTCATCGTCTAAGAGGTCTGTAGTTACTGCATACATCCCATCATATAAGGCTTCCTGTTCGATCTTTTCTGTGTCCAGATAATTGTGGATCTTTGCAGTTTCTCCATCTTCAGTTGCTGCGACTTTCCCTATGAATCGAGCAGGATCATTCGGATTCCTACGTTCCTTCTTTATCGTACCGGTGCTGAGCATTTTTTCAGCACGTTCTATCTGGGCATCTCAAACGGATTTCTGATATCTTGCATACTGTGGTTTTAAAGAAGTTTGTTTATTTGCATTTCCCTTATTGTTAATATAGCTTTTGGCAATATAAAAGGATTCCGAATTTTTTGATTTTGATGTAGTTACTTTCATGGAAAATCCCTCTACACACTTCTGAAAATAATGCTATATAATACTATAAAATAAAGCAAAAAATTTGACATAAAAAAGCAGGTACCATAAGGACTGCAAGCATTTTTTCTTATATTCAACTGTCAAACTCCCGTGTTCACTGACAATGTCGGATTCTGATTTTTTTCTGACAGTTTTTTGCGATTTTCTAAGAAATATGATATAATATAACATTATATAATGTTTGCATATGGAAGGAGTCATCAATGAGTTTGGATAAAAAATCACAGTTACCATTATATGCTCAGTTAATGAAAGAGATAAAAGATCAGATTCGAAAGGGAACATATAAGGAGGGAGATCAGATTCCCACAGAAGGAGAATTATCCACTGCCTATCAGGTCAGCAGGATTACAGTACGCAGAACAATTGAAGAGTTATGCTCTCAGGGATTTCTTGTAAAAAGACAGGGAAAAGGAACTTTTGTGGAAATACCCAAAATATATCGTAAAATAGAAAATGATAACAACATGAGTTTTTCAGAAGCGTGTCGTTCAAATGGAAGAAAGCCGTCTTCACATATCATTTCCTGTCATATTACGGAAATGCAGGAATGGCAGCAGGATTTTTTTAAACCTGAACATACTAAGATATATCATATAGAACGAATTTTGTCAGCCGATAACTTGCCGATTATTTATGAACATATTTATATTCCAACCGATTTTCTGCCGGATTTTCAGGTGGAAAAGCTGGAAAATGGATCTCTTACACGTCTTCTCAGTAAAGAATATCATATGAAAGAATCTGAAAAAGCGAGAAGTACAGTAGAAGTCAGTACAGTTTCTCAACCAGTGTCAGGATACCTTAGAATGAATGAAGGAGAACCGGTTATGATTCTGGCAAGCTATATTAATAATGAAAAAGAAGAACCTTTATATATCAGTTATGAAATTATTGCTGGTTCACGTTACAAAATTTCTATATAAACAACGAAAATGTAATATTAATAGATGGTGAAGAACCGTTTAAACACGAAAGGTTATATTAAACAAAAAGAAGGATTTCAAATCTTGTTTTCAGCACAGAAATATACTTTGAAAATGAGAAACGGAAATCCTTTTTTTGTGTGTTATAGACAAAAAAATAAAGAATAAAATATCAAGAATTCACAAAGTTATGATTTGACCAAAAGATCATATTGTATTATGACGTTATATGATGATATAATACAAACCAAGAAAGGAGGACGTGATAAATGAAAAAAAGATTTTCAAAAGTGATTATTGCAAAACATCTTTTTGACGGTATAAATGAGAAAGATTACGAAGGATATCTGTGTTTAAGTGGAAATCATATTGTCGAAAAAAAAGCAGGAAAACCTGAAAAAGATATTTTGGATCAGGCACAGGAAGTTCTTAATTTCAGGGATGAACTGGTTATGCCGGGAATTACAGATACTCATACATTTTTTACCGGATATGCAATTTATCATGTAGGAGCAGATTTTTCGAAAGTGACAGATAATGAAGAGGGATGCTGTATTCTGAGAAAATATGAGCAGAAGAAACATCCGAAGGGAGCATTACTGGGTCATGGATGGAATCCGGAGATGTGGGACAGGCAGAACGGAGAAGAAATGCTGGAAGAGAAATTTCCAAATAAAGCGGTGATCATTTTTTCGGCAGATCGTTCCTGTTGTATTATGAATCAGAAAGCCAGAAATATTTATCAGTTTTCGGCAGAAACATGTTATCCGGAAAGCTATTACCGCATCATGAGAGAATATCTGAATGACCGGGAATTTATTAAAAAGGAATTTTCAGATTATACGAAAATGATGAATTCCAGAGGGGTAACTACTGTAAAGGAAATGGGATTTGATGACTTTTATGGATTTACAGATTATCTTAAGGAACTGGAAGATTCTGATGATCTTAATCTGAGAACCTTCTTTATGTCACAGCCTGTAGGTGAAGGAATGAATCTTGTTTATGCCCGCAGAATGAGAGAGCAGTTTACAGGAAATAAGATTCGTTTCAGTGGTTTTAACCGGATGACTGATGGTACGATTGCTTCTTATAAGGGTGATTTAAAAGAGCCATATGAAAATCAGGATTTCTGCTGTAAAGATCCGGTTCCATATGAAGAAATTGAAAAAGACGTTCTTGCAGCAGATGCAGAAGATTTCAGATGGTCTTTACATGCACAGGGAGATGGTGCAGTAGGAAAAATTACAGAAATTTATCAGAAATGCAAGAAGGTTCAGGGAAAGCTGAAAAACAGACATGCAATTACAGATATGGAGTTTACAGATCCAAAAGATCTGAAAATCCTTGGTCGGATTGGGGTAACAGCAGAATTATATTTTCAGATTATGTCACTGGATCCGGCAGATGTGCTGATTAATAATATTAAACAGACGATAGGTGCAGAGCGTGGAAAATATTACTGGAACCGCCGTAAAATGCAAGACAGTGGAATGAATTTAAGTGGTGCCACAGATTTACCGTTACTGCTTACCAGTATACCGGAATCTATCTATTATTCCTGTGGAGGATACATGGATGGACGTGCTGAGGCATTTCAATCGGAAAATACTCTTACTGTACCGGAACTTCTGAAAGCATGGACAATCGGTGGACAGAAAAATCTGGGTATGGAAGAAGTGCTTGGAACGTTAGAAGAAGGGAAACTGGCAGATATTACTGTGTTTGACAGAAATTTACTTGAAATTGATCCGGTAGATGCCAAGGATGCAAGGGTTGTAATGACAATCATGGACGGAAGAACCGTTTTTACAGAAAAAAGTCAGACAGAAAAAAATTGATCTGACAGAAAACAATAAGAAAAGGGGAAGGTAAAATGGAAGAAAAGAAAAAATTCAAACTTCATATGCCACATGTGCTCACATTGATTTTTTTTCTGATCATTGTAGTGGCAATACTTACATGGATTCTTCCAAGTGGTGAGTTTGAACGAAAGGTAGTGGAAACTTCTGCAGGAGAAAGAAGTGTAGCAGTAGCAGGAACTTATCATTCGGTAGATAAAGTTCTTGAAGATGGAACAAATTTAAGACAGGGAATTGCTCAGGTACTTATGGCACCTGGAAAAGGAATTCAACAGATGGTAGAGGTTCTTGCATTTGTCTTTATTATCGGCGGTGTATTTCAGATTATGGCCAAGACTAATGCACTGAATATGGGAATTCAGAAGATTGTGAAAAAACTTGGAGCAAAAGAAATTCTGATCATACCGATTCTAATGGTTCTTTTTGGATTAGGTGGAAGTACCTTTGGAATGTCAGATGAGTTGATTCCATTTTATTTGTTGATCATGCCAATTATGTTTGCAATGGGATATGATTCCATGACTACTTTTATGACAGTCTGCTTATCTGCAACAGTTGGTTATGCTGCATCTACAGTAAATCCGTTTTGTGTATTGATTGCACAGGGCATTGCCGGGATTCAGGGAAATCCACAGCTGGTATTTAGAATGCTCCAGTTTGCGATTATGATGGCTTTGGTTATTGCTTTTGTAACCTGGAGAGCATTTAAGATTAAGAAAAATCCTGAAAAGTCTATTACGTATCAGGATGATCTGATCAAGAAAAAAGAAATGAATACGGATATTGATTTTAATCAGGAAATGACAATTCGTCAGAAGTTGGTGCTCCTCACTTTTGTGATCGGAATGGTCATAGTGGTAGTAGGACTTGTAAAAAATGGCTGGTATATGAATGAATTATCCATGTGCTTTCTGGGAATGGGAATCCTCATGGGAATCTTTGGTGGTATGAATGAAACAGAAATAGCAGAAGAGTTTATCAATGGTGTAAAGGATATTGCATTTGCAGCTATGGTAATTGGCTTTTGCAGTGGAATCATGGTAATTGCGCAGGATGGGATGATTATTGATACTATTTTAAATGCATTAAGTGGACTGGTAGAAAAATCCAATAATGTTGTTTTCTCAGCAGTGATGTATGTGGTTCAGTCTTTATTGACATTGTTAGTACCGTCCTCCTCAGGACTGGCAGCATTATCTATGCCAATCATGGCACCTTTATGTGACCTTCATGGTGTAAATCCGGAAGCGGCAGTTACAGCTTTACAGTATGGAAATCAGTTGACAAATCTTATGAGTCCGGTAGCAGGAACAACAGTAGCAGGGCTTGCAATCTGCAAGATTTCATTTGGACAATGGTGGAAAACTATCTGGAAAATGTTTTTGATCATGGCGGTTATAGCAATTGTATTCTGTACAATTTCAGCAGGATTATAGAAAACTATAAAATAAAAAATATAAATAAAAGGAGATTATTAAAATGAACAGACCAGAAGAATTAATCAAAAAAATCTATGAAGAGCAGGGACAGATTAATGATGTATTTTTTACAGCATGTGGAGGTTCTTTAGTAGATCTTTATCCAGGATTCTATTTTATCAATGCAGAATCAGAAACTATGCATTCTCATTGGCTTACAGCAAAAGAGTTGATTGTATCCCCATCCAAATTTCTGAAAAAGGGAGCACTTGTAATTCTTTGCTCTCATGGTGGTAATACAAATGAAACTGTAAATGCAGCGAAACTTGCCAAAGAACGTGGTGCAGCAGTGATTACTATGACACATAATCCAAATTCTATCTGTGCACAGGAAGATATGAATCCAGTCGTATATAGCTGGGAAGATGATACAAATGAAAAAGAAAGACCACAGGGAATTGTAATGCGTGTTCTTAATGAACTGATGAAGTTACAGGAGCCATCTTATACAAAATATGAAGCTGTACTGGATGGACTTGAAAAAGCTGACGGTATTGTCCGTGCAGCAGTAAAGAAAGTACAGAACCGTACATGGGTATTTGCTGAGAAATATTTTGAAGAGCCGTTCCTTTATATTATGGGCTCTGGTGCTTCTTATTCACAGGCATATGGTTTCTCTATCTGTTCTCTTCAGGAAATGCAGTGGATGGATTGCTGCTATCTGCATTCCGGCGAATATTTCCATGGACCATTCGAGTGCACAGATGAAGACCATCTCTACATTCTTCTTATGGGAACAGGTGCAGCCAGAGTTATGGATGAACGAGCACTTACTTTCCTGAAAAAATATGGAAAGAAATATGAAGTAATTGATGCTAAGGAACTGGGAATTGATGCAATTGACGAAAGCGTAAATGAATATTTCTGCCCAATGGTATTCTATGCAATGTCAGTAGCATATCGTACAGGTTTACAGGACAAGAGAAGACATCCTCTTGATATGAGAAGATACATGGGTGTTGTAGAATATTAATATTCTTTCGTAACAAGTCTGGCAGATATGAATCTGCCAGATAAAAAAGGAGAAGAAAAATGGTAAAGTATAATACAAAAGTATTGGGATTTGGTGATAATGTAGTTGATCTGTATGAACATTCTCATATGATGTATCCAGGCGGGAATTGTGTAAATCTGTGTGCATATTCCAAAATGTTTGGTGTAGAGAGAGCTGCATATATGGGATATTTTGGAAGTGATGACATTGCAGAATTTGTAATTTCAGTATTAAATGAACTTGGAATTGAAACTGTAAAGTGCAAACAGTTGGTAGGAGAAAACGGATGGTCTAAATGTACACTTCGTGATGGAGACCGTATATTTGGGGATTATAATGAAGGTGGAGTAAGAGGAAAGACTCCGTATATTCTTGACCGTTTTGACCTTGAATATATGAAAGAATTTGATTTTGTGCATACGGGAAATTATTGCTATACAGAATCACAGCTGAAAGTTATGAAAGAGGCTGGTATAAAAATTTCCTTCGATTTTTCTGATGACTCTTCCAAAGAATATTATGAAAAATATGCACCATACATTACATATGCATTTTGTTCCTTTGACGGAGATGATGAAGCAGCAAAAGAACATCTGAAATTTATTCATTCCCTGGGACCGGAGCTGGTATCTCTTACCAGAGGTTCTAAAGGCTGCATTATGTATGATGGTGAACAGTTTTATACACAGCCGGCAACACTTATTGACAATGTGGTAGATACAATGGGTGCCGGAGATTCTTTTCTGACCTCTTTTATGGATTGTTATATTGATCAGCTGAAAAGAGGAACTGACAGACAGGAAGCAATCCGTACTTCTTTAAAAGAAGCTTCTAAATTTGCAGCACATGTATGTACACTCAATGGTGCTTTTGGATACGGAAAACCATACGAGGATTAGAAATATAATATATAGAGTGAATGACAAAGAGGAGAAAATATATGCTGTACCATGGAAATGCAATGGATTACATATATGAGACTCCTGATATCCTGCAATACATATTGGAAAATAAGAAGGAAATTCTTGAGGACAGCAACAGAGTGCTGAAAGATAAGAAAATATCAGAAATTTACCTGACAGGTTCAGGATCTTCTTATAATGCAGCAGTAGCTGTAGCCGATTTTGCAAAGAAATTACTGGGTATACGGGTTACACCTGTATACCCAGTAATGCTTATAGAGGATTATGAATTTATTTCAAAAAGCGCAGTGGTAACAGGAATTTCACAACAAGGAACCAGTGCAGCAGTCATAAAGGCACTGGACGATGTTAGAGAGCGCGGTATTGCCACAATTTCAATGACCGGTGAATATGATACGGAAATTACCAGACATGCAGATGCTAACATATATATTGAATGTGGTTATGAAGATGCTGGTGCAACAACCAAAGGTTTTACGGCAACAGTATTGACTTTGATGATATGGATTATTGATACTGCCGAAAGCATTGGAAGGATTACAGAAAAAGAAACTGAAAACTATAAAAAGCGAATAGATGTTGTAATAAAGAATATGAAAAATATTCTGCAGATAAGCAAACTCTGGTGCTCAGAAATATCAGAGAAACTAAAAGATAATGAAGATATGATACTTATTTCCGGTAATAAAATGAAGAGTTTGCTACTGGAGGGAATATTAAAATTTTCTGAGACCTGCAGATTTCCGGTGAGGGGATATGAGGCAGAAGAATTTATGCATGGTATGTATAATGCTGTCACTTCAAAAACTAACTTTTTATATATTTTTCCACCTAATGGTTATGAAAGAAATCGAATGGAAAAATTGTTCGATTATTATACAAAGCAGGGTTACTGTTTATTTGGGATTAATTCCAAACAGGTAGATGAAAATATAAAATATATACTGAACTGTAAATTTACAGACGATCCTGAGTTTTCAATTCTGGAATATATTCTGCCTGTACAAATGTTGTTTGTTATGACATCACGGGCAAGAAAGATAGATTTGAATATTCCGTCAGATCCTGATTTTCATAGATATATGGGTAGTAAACTGGAAAAATAGGAAAGTGAAATTATATGGGTATTATTGAGCTGTGAACAGGTAACAGAAGAAAGCATGGAGGATAAAATGGAGAAATTAATCAACAGAGAACAATTGGCAGGTATGAATATTCATTATTTATTTTATTCATTGGAATATTTTCTTGATGCACAAAAAGAAGCCGGATTTAAAACAATTGAGTTATGGCCTGGAACACCGCATTTCTTTTTAAGCTATATAGAATATTCTGACTGTAAACATGTCAGAAAACTTCTTGATGAAAGAGATTTGACTGTGAAGGTGATTACACCGGAAAATTGTACATACCAATATCAGTTCGCTGCACAGGAAAAAGAGCAGTTTGAAAAAAGTATGGCATATTTTAAGAAAGCTCTGGATGCCGGTGAAGAATTGGGTGTAGAAACAATGGCAATCAATTCAGGATGGGGATATTGGAATGAAGACAGGGAGGAAGCCTGGAAACGTTCAAGGGAAATGCTGTCTGTTCTGGCAGAATATGCCAAAACAAAAAATATCCGACTGGCAATGGAATCTCTTCGCCCGCAGGAATCCAACCTTGCTACTACGGTATATGATGTAAAAAGAATGCTGGATGAAGTAGATCATCCAAATCTGAAAGCGATGATTGATACCACAGCAATGGGAGTTGCCGGTGAAACAATTGATCAATGGTTTGATATACTTGGAGATGATATTATCCACATGCATTTTATTGATGGAAATCCTTATGGTCATCTGATTTGGGGGGATGGAACGCATAATCTTGAGGAGTTTCTGAAGGCAATCAATCGTCATGGATATAAGGGATATCTCGGACAGGAAATTACAGAATTTGACTATTTTAAAGATCCGGCTAGGGCAGATAAACGGAATATGAAAGCATATGAAACATTTATACGCTAAAACTCATATTATAGGAGACCAGCTATGAGTGATAAAATGAGAATAAAAATTTTTTCATGCATCATGCTTACTCTGTTTTTCTTATGTGCATGTAGAACGCAGAGTGTCTATGCTAAGGAAAAGATAACTGTCGGAACGAATGCAGAATATGCACCGTTTGAATATCTGGACAGTGATGGAAATCTCACGGGTTTTGATTATGAACTTCTGGAAGCAATTGCCCAAGAAGAAAATCTGGAATTGGAATGGAAAGATATGCCCTTTGATTCTTTGGTTGGTTCTATGGAAACCGGAAATATTCAAATTATTGCGGCAGCGATAGGACCAACAAAAGAAAGGGAAAAAAGTGTAGATTTTTCGGATGTTTATTATACGGGATCCCAGAGTATTGTAAGCAGTCAGAAAACACCTTTGTATGATTTTGCTGGATTATCCGGGAAAAGAGTAGCAGTTTTGGAAGGATCCCAGAGTGATTTCATTGTATCCGGAGAGAATACAGATTATGGTGTTGTTGAAAATGCAACAGTTGTCCGCTTTAAGAACGCTGCAAGTGCAGTAATGGAACTGAAAAACGGAGGTGTAAATGCTGTCTTAATTGATACTATTATGGCAGAGATTTACTGCAGACAGAATGATGATATTGTTTATCAGAAAGTGGATGGAACGGAAGAGGATACAGTGTATTGTATTGAAAAAGGAAATGCAGAACTTTTAAATACAGTAAATAAGGGACTGAAAAAGTTAAAAGATAATGGAGAATATGACCAGATTTATGAAAAATTTTTCTCAGGAGAAAATGATACAACGCAAGTTCAGATAGCAGATAACACAGGAATAATTGGAACTTTCAAATTTATTTTTCTGCAGGATAACCGTTGGAAATATTACCTGAATGGACTACAGGTTACGCTCTTGGTTTCAATCATGTCAGTACTTTTGGGAACTGTGATTGGATTAATGGCAGCAATGATAAAATTGAATGCCGATCGTAAGAAAAAAGAAACTGTATTGTCGAGGATTATCCATATATATGTAGATGTGATTCGTGGAACCCCTTCGGTATTACAATTGATGATCGTGTATTTTGCTGTCTTTCATAGCCGGTTGGGATATGTGGCAGCAGTTGTGAGCTTCGGGATTAACAGTGGTGCCTACGTGTCTGAAGTGATACGTGCCGGAATTATGGCAGTTGATAAAGGACAGCAGGAAGCCGGAAGATCTCTGGGACTTGGATATAAAGATACAATGAGATTTATTATCATTCCACAGGCTTTAAAAAATATTCTGCCTGCAATGGGAAATGAATTTATACAGTTGATTAAGGAGACTTCCATTTTGGGATATGTAGGTATTATGGATCTTACCAAAGCTTCCAGTTATGTTTCATCAAGAACCTATCAGATGTTTATACCGTTGATAACTGCTGGAATTATGTATTATCTGATTGTGAAAATACTCTCTATATTTCTCGAAAAGATGGAAAGGAGAATGAGACAAAGTGATTAGTGTACATAATCTGAAAAAATCTTTTGGAAATGTGCAGGTTCTCAAGGGTATTAATATAGAGATACGAAAAGGTGAATGTGTCTGTATTATTGGCCCTTCAGGATCTGGAAAATCTACTTTTTTGAGATGCCTGAATCTTCTGGAGGTACCAGATGAAGGAGAAATTATTATAGAAGGGGAGAGCATTCTGGAAAAAAGGAAAGATATTGATAAATATCGAGAAAATGTAGGAATGGTATTTCAGCATTTTAATTTATTTCCAAATATGACAGTACTGAAAAATATAACTCTTGCACCTGTAAGATTAGGAAAATGGAAAAAAGAGGAAGCAGATGAAAAAGCAATAGGACTGTTAAAAAGAATTGGGTTGGAGAAGAAAGCACTATCTTATCCATCAAAGCTTTCCGGAGGTCAAAAACAAAGGGTTGCGATTATAAGAGCACTGGCTATGAACCCTGAAATTCTTTTATTTGATGAACCAACTTCAGCATTAGATCCTGAAATGGTAGGAGAAGTACTTGATGTAATGAAGAAATTGGCAGGAGAGGGAATTACAATGCTTATAGTTACCCATGAAATGGGATTCGCCAGAGAAGTGAGTGACAGGGTATTGTTTTTTGATCAGGGATCTATATTAGAAGACGGTTCTCCAGAAGAAGTATTTGAAAAGCCACAACATAAGAGAACGAAAGAATTTCTTGCGAAAGTTTTATAAAATTCGAGTTACAAAAAGAAGATAGTGTTATGGTTGGTGTAATGTAAAAAAAACAAAAAGTTCACAAAAAACATCTTGACCATCAAAGAAACACAAGTTATAATCCCCTATATAAAAATTTTCGTGCAAAGAGCAGACAATGGGGTCTGAGAAAGAATCCCATTGTCTGCTCTTTTTTGCGTACTACGAAGATTTTTGTTACTGTTCACACACCACTATCCCGCGAGGTGTTTTGGCTACGTTACGGAGAACGGAGTGAACAGTAACAGATTTTTGCATATTATAATCCGCACAATTCGAGAGGAGGAATATCATGAGGCTGAATCCCAAAGAA
Organism: Blautia wexlerae DSM 19850; assembly: GCF_025148125.1. NCBI lineage: Bacteria > Bacillati > Bacillota > Clostridia > Lachnospirales > Lachnospiraceae > Blautia > Blautia wexlerae. The sequence continues at coordinate 4,022,030 of NZ_CP102267.1, read as the reverse complement.
CAGGAAAAATTAATGCTTCATATGGCAGGAAATCTTGCAAAAGAGAGAAAGGAAAGAGGTCTGAAACTGAATTACGTGGAGGCACTTGCGTATATCAGTTCTGAACTCCTGGAGCTTGCAAGAGATGGTAAAACAGTAGTAGAGCTGATGCAGCTTGGAACCAAGATTCTTACAAAGGATGACGTAATGGACGGTGTTGCTGATATGATCGGTGAAGTCCAGGTAGAAGCAACATTCCCGGATGGAACCAAGCTTGTGACAGTACATAATCCAATTCAGTAAGGAGGAGAATGAGCATGAAGATCGGTGAAATTATGGCCGCAGATCGTGAGATCACACTTAATGAAGGCAAGAAAACAGTGACAGTAACAGTGGCAAACAAAGGCGACAGACCGGTTCAGGTCGGTTCTCATTTTCACTTCTTTGAAGTAAATAAATGCCTTTCTTTTGACAGGGAAAAAGCCTATGGATATCATCTGGACATTCCTTCAGGAACATCTGTAAGATTTGAGCCGGGTGAAGAAAAAGAGGTTCAGCTTACAGAAATGGGAGGCAGACAGAGAGTATTCGGACTGAATGATCTCACCCGCGCCCAGGCAACTGACGATACAAAAGCAGCATCCATGGAAACTGCGAAATTAAAAGGATTTCTGTAAGGAGGGACAACAATGAGTACAAAAATTTCCGGAAGCAAATATGCGGCAATGTATGGCCCGACTACAGGAGATAAGGTACGTCTGGCAGATACAAGCCTTGTGATCGAGGTAGAAAAAGATTATACAACCTATGGAGACGAAGTAAAGTTCGGCGGCGGCAAGACAATCCGTGACGGTATGGGACAGTCTGTAAAAACCTGCAGTAAAGACGGAGATCTGGATCTGGTAATTACCAATGCATTGATCGTAGACTCTACAGGAATCGTAAAAGCAGATATCGGTATCAAAGACGGCAAGATTGCAGGAATCGGTAAAGCCGGAAACCCGGACATCATGGATGGTGTGACACCCGGAATGACAGTGGGCGCATCTACAGAAGCACTTGCAGGAGAGGGAATGATCGTAACTGCAGGTGGAATTGATACCCATATCCATTTCATCAGTCCGCAGCAGATCGACTGTGCATTATACAGCGGTGTAACTACTATGATCGGTGGTGGTACAGGCCCTGCAGACGGTACAAATGCGACTACCTGTACACCTGGACCATGGAACTTAAAAATGATGTTAAAGGCAACCGAGGAATACCCGATGAACTTAGGCTTCCTTGGAAAAGGTAACTGCTCAGACGAAGCTCCTCTCATTGAGCAGGTTAGGGCCGGAGCTATGGGACTGAAGATCCATGAGGACTGGGGCGCAACACCGGCAGTTATCAATCACTGTCTGAATGTGGCAGATGAATATGATGTACAGGTTGCCATCCATACAGACACATTAAATGAAGGTGGATGTGTGGAAGATACACTTGCAGCTATCGGCGGCAGAACCATCCATACTTATCATACAGAGGGTGCAGGCGGTGGACATGCACCGGATATCATCCGCGCAGCAGCAGCTCCGAACGTACTGCCATCCTCCACAAACCCTACAATGCCATATACAGTAAACACCCTGGATGAGCATCTGGATATGCTGATGGTCTGCCATCATCTTGACAAGAGAATCCCGGAAGATGTTGCATTTGCAGATTCCCGAATCCGTCCTGAGACAATCGCAGCAGAGGATGTTCTTCATGATATGGGTATCTTCAGTATGATGAGCTCTGACTCTCAGGCTATGGGACGTGTAGGTGAGGTTATCACACGTACCTGGCAGACAGCAAGTAAGATGAAAGATGAGAGAGGTGCACTTCCGGAAGATGCAGGACATGACAATGACAACTTCCGTGTAAAACGTTATATCTCCAAATATACCATCAACCCGGCAATCACACACGGTATTTCACAGTATGTGGGCTCTGTGGAAGAAGGTAAATTCGCAGACCTCGTTCTCTGGAATCCTGTATTCTTTGGCGCAAAACCGGATATTATCATCAAAGGCGGTATGATCATTGCATCTAAGATGGGCGATGCAAATGCATCCATTCCGACTACACAGCCGGTTCTCTATCAGCCAATGTTTGCTGCACATGGAAAAGCTAAGAATGAAGCCTGCCTGACCTTTGTATCCCAGGCTGCCATGGATGAAAATGTAAAAGAGAAATACGGTCTTGAGAAAACTGTAGTACCTGTAAAGGGATGCAGAAATATAAGCAAAAAAGATATGGTATTTAACGACAGAACACCGGAACTGACTGTAGATCCGGAGACATATAAGGTTACTGTTGACGGCGAAGAGATCACTTCCAAACCGGCAGAGAAACTTCCGCTGACACAGCTTTACAGTCTGTTCTAAACAACTTTAAACCATTACATTCTGGTTATCTGATCATAAAAATGATATTCGCAGGACTGTTATTTATGGAGTTTTGTGAGAACTTTTATAAGAACTTACCAAACAATATAATGACAGTCCTGTCAGTATAAAATTCTGATTTTTATATGAAAATAAGCTGGATTTATTCATCTTGTTATGCGTGTTGAATAAAAGTATTTCCACTTACGAAATATAAACAGAAAAATATACTGAAGAAGCAGGAGAGGAGAGAATATTATGTTAGGAGTTTGTCTTTTATTCGTAGGAATCGTACTGATCAACAATGGTATGTGTTCTTTATACAATGTAGACGGAAAATCAACCGCCATTATGAACATCTTTACAGGTGGTCTTTCTTTATTTATTAACTTTGTCAATCTGGTGCAGGGCAATTATTATGCAGCAGGAACAGGACTGCTGTTCTGTTTTACCTATCTTTTCGTAGCCCTGAGTAAATTCCTGAAAGCAAGCCCTATCCCATTTGCATGGTTTTCTACTTTTGTAGCCATCAATGCGGTGATCTTCGGTACAATCGAGGGATTTACAGGAAGCACTGCACTGGGAATCACACCGGATCTGCGTTGGGCAGCAATCTGGTATCTGTGGGCAATTCTCTGGGGAACTGCTTTCGTAGAAGATATCTGCGGAAAAAAACTGGGAAAATTCGTTCCATATCTTCAGGTATTTGAAGGAATCGTAACTGCATGGGTTCCTGGAGTTATGATGCTACTTCAGATTTGGTAAGAACACAATCAATAAACCTTATCAATTGGAGAACAGGTGGTATTAATAAAACATAAAGCAGATTCTGGAGGTTGAAAATAATGCTGTGTGAACAGGTTTTAGGAAAGCTTCATGATTTTGATATTACAGGAAAAACAATAGAATATGTAGATATCGAATGGCACGAAGCATTTAAGAAAATACATAAAAAAATAACAGACAAAGGAACAGAAGTGGGAATCCGCATGGACGATTCCATTCTCGCCAGAGGTCTGTATCAGGATGATGTGATCTATGCAGATAATGAGAAGCTTGTAGTGGTAAACACACCGCCATGCGAAGTTATCCGTGTTTCTCTGACTCCCGGACATGAGAAAATGTCTGCAAAGGTCTGCTATGAAATCGGAAACAGACACGCACCGCTTTTCTGGGGAGAGAATGATACGTTTATCACGATCTATAATGAGCCAATGCTTGTTATGCTTCAGAAAATCCATGGAGTTCAGGCAGAGAAAGAAGTGTTGAAGCTGGACTTTGACAAGAGAATTTCTGCAAGTATTCATAATCATCATCATTAATAACAACGGAGGTTCTTCATGTCAGAAAAACAGTTCTATCTTCTACAGGTAAATGATGCGCTGTTCCCTATCGGAGGATATTCCCACTCCCAGGGACTTGAGACTTATATTCAGCGTGGAATTGTCCATAATGTAGACACAGCCAGAGAGTACATCACTCACAAAATCAAATGGAATCTTGCGTATACAGAACTTCTGGCAGCCAGACTTGCATACGAAGCTGCAGAGAAAAAAGACCTGCAGGAACTTCTGTACTTGGAAGAACTTCTGGAAGCATCCAGAATTCCTATGGAACAGAGAGAAGCTGCCAGAAAAATGGGTTCCCGTTTTGCCAAGACCATTGAAAAGCTTGGACTTTCCATCAGCGAAACAGGGATTTTCAGAGAATATCTGGATGCAAGAAAGGGAAAAGCAGTAAATCATTGCTGTATTTACGGAGTTTTCTGTGCAGAAATGCAGATTCCTCTGGAAGAGGCGCTGACACATTATCTATATGCCCAGACATCTGCAATCGTCACCAACTGCGTAAAAACAATCCCCCTCAGCCAGACATCCGGGCAGCAGCTTCTGAGCGGATGCTATGGGGAATTTGATGAGATATTAAAGGATGTCATGAACAGAAGTGAGGAGGACTTATGTCTCTCTGCACCTGGATTTGATATCAGAGGAATCCAGCATGAGAAGTTGTATTCCAGGCTATATATGTCGTAGCTTGAATTTGGTATTAGTTTATTCCAGGCTCAAGCGTGGATAGAAACAGAATCATGTGTATAATATGAAATCTTCAAAAATAATATGTGGAAAGTCAGTAAACAGATTATAAGAAGCTATCAACAAGTAAAGTAGAAAAGAGGAAATCGGTTATGTCATACGTAAAAATCGGAGTTGCCGGACCTGTGGGTTCCGGAAAAACAGCACTTATTGAAGCACTGTCAAGAAAGATGGCAAAGGATTACAGCATTGGTGTCATCACAAATGATATCTACACAAAAGAAGACGCCCAGTTCCTTGCAAAGAACAGCGTTCTTCCTGTAGAGAGGATCATTGGTGTAGAGACAGGCGGATGCCCTCACACAGCCATACGTGAAGACGCTTCCATGAATCTGGAAGCAGTAGATGAGATGATGGAACGCTTCCCTGATATTGAACTTCTTTTTATCGAAAGCGGCGGAGATAACCTGTCTGCAACATTCAGTCCGGAGCTGGTAGATGCAACCATCTTCGTCATTGATGTAGCAGAAGGAGATAAGATTCCGCGTAAAGGCGGTCCTGGAATCACACGTTCTGATCTTCTTGTAATTAATAAGATAGACTTGGCTCCATATGTAGGTGCAAGTCTTGAAGTAATGGAAAGAGATTCCAAAAAAATGCGTGGTGACAGACCATTCCAGTTTACAAATATCCGCGGAGATGAGAACGTAGATAAAGTGGTAGAGTGGATCAAGAAAAACGTACTCCTGGAAGGAATGTAAAGGAAAATGCCTATGGATAACAAATTCGGAAAAATATCCCGCATCAGCGCCTGCGCAGCCTTAAAAGACGGAAGGACTATTCTGGAAGATCTGTCTTTTACAGCACCATACAAGATCATGATGCCTTTCGAAAAAGAAAACGGTGGGATCCAGATCATGCCGCTCTGTGCTTCCGCAGGAATTATGGCAGGCGATTCCCAGGAATTTTCCTATCATGTAAAGGAAGGCGCAGACCTGGAAGTCCTGTCCCAGTCCT